>NZ_JAJCGR010000001.1:0-288697 GCF_020553125.1 Blautia sp. MSK20_18 | reverse complement strand
ACTATGATGTTGTCAATAATCCTGATAAATTTCAACTATATATAGATGGAAAAGAGATTAAATAGTAATCTCCTGAAAGCAAGCTTTTTGTCAATTATTTCAAAGAAAAATTAAAGGATAACAATACATAGTTTTGACAATGATATTTTGAAAAAATTTATAGGAATGCTCTATTATCAAATTGACATAGGAATATGGTAGCGTATAATTAGAATTGAATACACTGAAAAAATGGAGGAATTACATGAAAGCACATAAATATTGGTCAGTAGGAGCATTGATCACAATGCTTGGGACTTTTTACACTGGATATAAAAAGCAAAAATCAAGTCACAAATACTTTGCTTTAAGTTCTATGTTATGTATGGTAATGGCGATATATACAGGTCATAAAATGATTACCGGGAATAGGAAGAAAAAGGCGAATAAAGAGAAAGATACAGAAAGGGAGGGATAAATAATGTTGGAAGTAGGGGTTAAGGCACCGGATTTTGAGTTGCCAGATCAAAATGGGAAAATACATAGATTATCGGATTATACAGGAAAAAAAGTGATTTTATATTTCTATCCCAAGGATAATACAGCGGGATGCACGAAACAGGCATGTGGGTTTTCTGAGCGATACCCTCAGTTTACCGAAAAAGGAGCAGTTATTCTTGGAGTCAGTAAGGATTCTGTATCCTCTCATAAGAGATTTGAGGAAAAATATGGATTGACATTTACACTTTTAGCAGATCCAGAGCGGAAAGTTATTGAAGCATATGATGTATGGAAAGAAAAGAAAAATTATGGCAAAGTCTCTATGGGAGTAGTAAGAACCACATATCTTATTGATGAACAGGGGATTATTATAAAGGCAAATGATAAAGTCAAGGCTGCAGATGATCCTGAAAATATGCTCAAGGAATTAGATTAATGAAGATAATATTATCCCCTGCTAAAAAGATGATTACAGATACTGACAGCATAGCGCCGGATGGATTGCCTGAATTTATTGAAAAGACGACAGAGATACAAAGTTGGTTGAAAAGTAAGTCAAAAGAAGAACTGAAGACTATCTGGAAATGTAATGACAAAATTACAGAACAGAACTTCAATAGATTGGAAAACATGGATCTTTATCATTTACTTACCCCAGCTGTCTTATCATATGAAGGAATTGCTTTTCAATATATGGCTCCATCCGTGTTTGAGGACAGTCAATTCGAGTATGTACAAAATCATTTGAGAATAATATCTGCATTTTATGGTGTGCTAAAACCAAGGGATGGTGTGACACCTTATCGTTTGGAAATGCAGGCGAAGGTTGGAATAGGAGAAACAAAAAATCTGTATGAGTACTGGGGAGATTTATTATACCGCTCAGTGATTGATAACAGCAGGATTATAATCAATCTGGCATCGAAAGAATACTCTAAGTGCATAGAAAAATATCTGACACGACAGGATAGATACATTACGATTACATTTTGTGAGTTATCAGGAGATAAACTGGTGACAAAAGGTACATATGCTAAGATGGCCCGTGGTGAAATGGTTAGGTTCATGGCTGAAAACAGAATTGAAAATCCTGAGGATATTAAGAAATTTGATAGACTAGGCTATTCATTCCGCTCTGATTTATCATCAGATGCAGAATATGTTTTTGAACGGAAAAAATGATGATTGAATGATTATTTTAAATAAAAGGTAATCAGTAATATTGATTATTATAATAATAGTAATTATTACTATTATTTATTGACAATAAACAGATTGAGATGCACCACGAAGAGAGATATCGTGCACTTCTTAAGAATATTGAAACTGCACAGGTGTTTGAAAAGAGTGAAGTTAAGGTATGGGAATGCCGTAACTGTGGACATGTTGTGGTAGGAACAAAGGCACCTGAGATATGTCCAGTATGTAACCATCCACAGAGTTATTTCGAAATACGTGAAGAGAACTATTAAAGAGAAGGAGATTATTACAAAGAAGAAAGTGATTATTAAAAAAAGCAGTAATGATAGGCTGTGGCTTTGTTGGTTCTGCATCGGTTGGTAAAGAAGCATTAAAGTTTAAGAATCGACGGATGCTTTGAAGAAAGTTATAGAAACAATTGGATTTTAAATTTTAAACATAGGAAGATAAAAAAGATGGAAGTAAAATATTATGTATGCAATCATTGTGGAAACATTATTGAAATGTTAAAGGATCAAGGCGTACCAGTAATGTGTTGCGGAGAGGCTATGCATGAGTTAAAAGCTGGAGTGACAGATGCTGCTGTTGAGAAGCATGTACCTGTATATACAGTGGACAAACAGCATGTACATGTTGTGGTCGGTGAAATAAAACATCCAATGCTTGATAATCATTTCATTGAATGGATTACACTAAATACAAATCAGGGTATTTATAGAAAACAGCTAATTCCAGGACAGGAACCTATTGCGGATTTCTGCCTCTGTGATGGAGAATATGTAGAAGAAGTATACGCATACTGCAATCTTCATGGACTCTGGAAATGCTAAAAACACTTGACTTTCGTGCTAAGATTACAAAATAATTCAGATACAACAGTAATATATGCTGTGTATTAATATATTTATAAGGAGGAATAAACTAATGAAATATGTATGTGACGTTTGCGGATGGGAATATGATGAAGAGGAAGGTTATCCTGAAGGTGGTATTGCACCAGGAACAAAGTGGGAGGATGTTCCAGAAGATTTTGAATGCCCATTATGTAATGTTGGAAAAGATCAGTTTTCAGAAGTTGAATAGAAGCCTAATCTTGTGTTAAATACAGATGGATAAACCAAAACCCTGGTGCGTGAGCAACAGGGTTTTTTATTGCGATATTTTGTGATGATATCACAGAAAATAATCTACCTTTTGCTTATAATGTAGTTAGAAACTAAGTAAGGAGGTAGTCTAAATGAGATTAAAAGATAAAGTTGCAATCATTACGGGTGGAAGCCGTGGTATAGGATTTGCTACAGCTGATAAATTCTTGAAGGAAGGTGCTTCAGTTGTGTTGGCAGCAAGTTCACAGGAATCGGCAGATGTTGCTGTAGATAAATTAAAAGAAAAATATCCCAATGCAATAGTTGCTGGAATTAGTCCAAATCTGGCAAGCATGGAGTCTGTCAGAAAGGCTTTTAAAGAGGCAACTGAAAAATATGGATGTGTCGACATACTGGTAAATAATGCAGGGATTTCAGAAAACACCTCATTTATGGATTATACAGAGGAGACTTTTGATAAAGTCATGGATCTAAATGTAAAAGGAGTATTTAATACTACTCGTGTAGCAGCAGAATGTATGGTGGCAAGAGGCAAGGGGGTCATTCTCTCAACTTCTTCCATGGTGAGTATTTCGGGACAGCCAAGTGGGTTTGCTTATCCGGCATCGAAGTTTGCAGTAAACGGATTGACTGTATCATTAGCAAGAGAACTAGGACCTAAAGGTATTCGTGTTAATGCTGTTGCACCTGGAATTACAGAAACTGATATGATGAAGGCCGTGCCAAAGGAAGTTATCGAACCTATGATTGAAAGAATTCCATTGCGTCGTCTTGGACAGCCAGAAGATATTGCCAACGCGTTTGTGTTTCTTGCTTCAGATGAGGCGAGTTACATTACAGGTGTTATATTAAGTGTAGATGGTATGGCAAGAAGTTAAGTTAATGAGGTATGGTGATGTAATCACGGAAAATAAATGAAATTAAGACTATAATAAATCTACAAAAAGAGAAAGATAAGGAGGACTGTAAAATGTCTGCTATTAATATCAATAAAAATAATTTTCAGAACGAAGTACTGAATTCCGATAAACCCGTTCTTTTAGATTTTTGGGCATCTTGGTGTGCGCCTTGCCGTATGGTAGTACCTATTGTAGAGGAGATTGCAAGTGAGCGTAGAGATATTAAAGTTGGAAAGATTAATGTAGATGAAGAGCCTGAACTGGCAAATAAGTTCAGTATTATGAGCATTCCAACTTTAGTGGTTATGAAGAATGGGAAGATTGTACAGCAGGTTTCAGGGGCGAGACCTAAGAATGCGATTTTAGAAATGCTTTAGGGGGGGGTGTGCTAATGGGATTTTTTGATCTCTTTAAACAGTCGAATATTAATCAAGGCATAGAAGAATATAAAAGGACTGATGATGCAGTTCTGCTGGATGTACGTACACCGCAGGAATATCAGGAAGGACATATACCAGAAAGTAAAAATGTGCCGTTGCAGCAACTTGACAATATTGCTTCTGTAGCGAAGAATAAGGATATCCCACTGTTTGTATACTGTTATTCCGGTTCACGAAGCCGCCAGGCAACTGGGATACTGCAACGAATGGGATATTCTAAAGTAAATAATATCGGTGGCATTGTAGCTTACTCAGGAAAGGTGGAAAAATAAGATGAAGGTAATAATTGTAGGAGGTGTAGCCGGAGGAGCTACAGCCGCAGCAAGAATACGCAGACTGAATGAACATGCTGAAATTACTGTGTTTGAAAGATCCGGATACATATCCTATGCAAATTGTGGACTTCCATATTATATTGGAGACGTGATCACAGACCCGGAAGAACTTACACTACAGACACCAGAGAGTTTTTTTAAACGCTTCCGTATTAACATGAAAATTCATCATGAAGTTATCTCCATACATCCGGAACGTAAAACGGTTTCAGTGAAAAATTTAGAGAATGGTGAGATATTTGAAGAAAAATATGATAAGCTGATCCTCTCTCCAGGTGCAAAGCCAACACAGCCGAGACTTCCCGGAGTAGGTATTGATAAACTTTTTACACTTCGTACTGTAGAAGACACTTTTCGGATAAAGGAATATATAAATAAGAATCATCCAAAATCGGCTGTATTGGCAGGTGGTGGTTTTATTGGTCTGGAACTGGCAGAAAATTTGAGGGAGCTTGGCATGGATGTTACGATTGTCCAGCGGCCTAAGCAGCTGATGAACCCTTTTGACCCGGATATGGCATCCATGATCCATAATGAAATGAGAAAACATGGGATAAAACTGGTACTGGGCTATACAGTAGAAGGATTTAAAGAAAAAGACACCGGAGTGGAGGTCCTGTTGAAAGATAATCCATCCCTTCAGGCTGATATGGTAGTTCTGGCAATCGGAGTCACACCAGACACAGTATTAGCAAAAGAAGCCGGTCTGGAACTTGGCATCAAGGAAAGTATTGTAGTGAATGACAGAATGGAAACCTCTGTACCGGATATTTATGCTGCAGGTGATGCAGTTCAGGTAAAACATTATGTTACGGGTAATGATGCGCTGATTTCTTTGGCAGGACCAGCCAATAAACAGGGCAGAATCATCGCTGATAATATTTGTGGCGGTGATAGTCGTTACCTGGGCAGTCAGGGAAGCTCCGTTATAAAAGTGTTTGATATGACAGCAGCCACTACAGGTATCAATGAAACCAATGCCAAAAAGTCAGGATTAGAGGTAGATACAGTAATTCTTTCTCCTATGAGTCATGCCGGTTACTATCCTGGTGGAAAAGTGATGACCATGAAGGTGGTTTTTGAAAAAGAGACCTATCGTTTGCTTGGTGCTCAGATTATTGGATATGAAGGAGTTGATAAACGTATTGATGTGCTGGCAACAGCAATTCATGCAGGGCTGAAGGCAACCCAGCTGAAGGATTTGGATCTCGCATATGCACCGCCTTATTCCTCTGCCAAGGATCCTGTAAATATGGCAGGATTCATGATAGACAATATAGCAAAAGGTACCTTAAAACAATGGCATCTGGAAGATATGGATAAGATTTCTAGAGATAAAAGTGTTGTGTTGCTGGATGTGAGAACTGTAGGTGAATTTAACAGGGGGCATATGGATGGATTCAAAAACATTCCTGTAGATGAACTGAGGGAACGTATCAATGAAGTTGAGAAGGGAAAGCCTGTTTACCTGATATGCCAGAGTGGGCTACGCAGTTATATTGCAAGCCGTATTTTGGAAGGAAATGGATATGAAACATACAACTTTTCAGGTGGATTCCGCTTTTATGATGCAGTGGCTAATGACCATGCACTGATTGAAAGATCATATGCATGTGGTATGGATTATTAGAAATAAATAAAATATTTTTATAGTTTGATTGTAATATAAAAAGATCCCCCATTTATTAGAATGACTTCCATAATTCTGATAAATGGAGGATTCTTCTTTATATGTTACAGAAAAACAATTTTATGACCTTTGGAGTATTTCCAGTCTTTTTGGATCAAGGATTGTGATTTTGCCGCGGGAGAGTTTGACGAGACCCTCGCCTTGAAAGTATCGAAGCATTCGAGTGATAACTTCCCTGTGGGAACCAAGATGATTAGCAATCGTCTCATGAGTGATTTTCAGCTCGTTTGTTCCTTCGATAGAGGTCTCTTCTAAAAGAAATGAAGCAACACGCTTATCCAAACTCTTCCACATGATTTGTTCAATCAGCCACATGACATCAGAAAAACGGGTGGCCATTAACTCATTGGTATAGTTTGCGACGGGAGCAGATTCCTTCATAATGTCCTTATAGATTTCAGCAGGGATGATCCAAAGATCAGTATCTTTTTCTGCTTCAATGGTTACTTCAAATTGAATGGAGCGTATGATACATGAGGCGGATAAAAGACACATATCCATATCGAACAGACGGTAAAGTGTAATCTCCCGTCCTTCATCTGAAAGTATGTAAGTTCGAAGCTGCCCGGATTTAACCAGTAATAATCCAGTACAGTCCAGGTTTCCATTGTGAATGATTGTCCCTTTTTTTACATACTGTGTGATTAAATTGTCTGAAATTATTTTTTTCTGTGTTGTATTTAAGTCATTCCATAGTGGAAAACAATTTTCGAAGTTCATAACCGTTATCTCCTTTACGAACATAGTATACTTGCTTTTTTTAGATGCGTCAATTATGTAACTGGCATATGCCATAAATAGAAATAAAAAGAAGTGTAATAAAGTAAATTATCTTTTCTGTGATATCATCACAGAAGCAAGATCTTTTATGCGATATATTAAGTTCAAATAGGAGAAGGAGTTGAAAAATATGACATCTATAAATATAAATAAAGAAAAGTTTGGACAATTAATTCATAAGGAAAAACCGGTTTTGGTTGATTTCTGGGCACCGTGGTGTGGTTATTGCCGTAGAATTGGAGCGGCTTATGAAAAAATAAGTGAAGAATACAGCGATATTCTTATTGCTGGAAAAGTAAATATTGATGAAGAACCACAGATTGCAGAAGCTGAAAAGATTGAGATAATTCCTACGCTGGTTTTATATCGGGATGGAAAGGCAATAGATTCTATTGTTGCACCTGAATCAAAAATAATGATAGAGAATTTTATTAATGAAGCATTGGAAAAATAAAAGGAGGACTGCTGTATGAATGAAAATCATGTTTACGATATGATTATCGTGGGTGGAGGACCTGGAGGGTATACTTCAGCATTATACGCAGCCAGAGCAGGACTTGATACAATTGTTATAGAAAAATTATCTGCAGGTGGTCAGATGTCATTGACCTGGCAGATTGATAACTATCCTGGTTTTGAAAATGGAATTGACGGATTTTCATTGGCAGAGAAAATGCAAAAACAGGCGGAAAAATTTGGCGCTAAAAGTGAATATGCTGAAGTTTATAATATGGATTTAACAGGAAAGCTTAAGAGAGTAGAAACTAGTTCGGGAATTTATATTGGGAAAACAGTAGTGATTGCTACTGGAGCAAATCCAAGAGAACTTGGTCTTGCTAAAGAAAAAGAATTGATAGGTCATGGGGTTGCTTATTGTGCCTCCTGTGATGGTATGTTTTATAAAGATAAGATCGTGGTGGTTGTTGGTGGTGGAAATTCTGCTGTATCAGATGCTGTTCTTTTAAGTCGAATTGCTAAGAAAGTCATCATTGTTCATCGAAGAGATACATTACGTGCAACGAAAATCTACCATGACCAGCTGATGAAAACTGAAAATATAGAGTTTCGATGGAACAATACAGTAAATGAACTGATTTATGGAGAACGATTGACTGGTGTGCGGTTGAAAGATACAGTTACAGGAGAAGAAAACATTATAGAATGTGACGGCCTGTTTGTGAGTATAGGAAGAAAACCGACAACAGATTTTTTAGATAATCAGATAGAACTGGATAATAAAGGATATATTGTGGCAGGTGAAAACACTGAAACGAGTATTCCGGGTGTTTATGCTGTAGGAGATGTCAGAACAAAGTTACTTCGTCAGATAGTAACAGCAGTGGCAGATGGTGCTATGGCAGTACATATGGCAGAAGAGTATGTGGAGAAATAACAATCAGAATTTAATTGTTTAAGAAATTGTTCTTTGGTTAATGGCATTTTTATGTATCCTCTAGTTTTACTAAAATTCAATATGTATTATGTATATAAATAACAGATAATCAGGTATTATCCTTCAGCTATTTGAAAAAATATATATCTACTGCAACTGTTCCGTAATATCTATAGTTTAAAAATGTACAAGAAGCTCGGTTGTCTTATTTGGGACGATTAAGAGGAAGAAATAAACACTATATAATAAAACAATTACATATGAGATGGAATTTTCTATAAGGACACAGGAATCTGGCAGTTCTTAGTGTTACCAAATCCTTCTGTCGTACAGGCTTCATAAAAGGAACTAATATGCGACACTATTGCAATCGAGGTAATATTGACATAGAATTCCATGTATTATAGAATGGTATCTGTAAAAAGAAGGCATGAAGAAAGCAGCTTTAAACGGGCTGCTTTTTTTGTGTCTTCTTTTGTCTTTCCTGAGTACCGGAGGAGTTTTCTGGATGGAGCAGAGAAGACAAAAAATAAATAAGAACAGGAGGAAATATATGGAGGATACCAAAAAAACAGTTTTGGCGGGAAACGGGGAAAAAGATGTTCCGCGTGCAGTCTACGATGGTGTTTTGACAATCGATGTAGACGCGCAGGTTGAAAGCATGGAGGAACAGGAAGAAGCCAGATGGCATCAGCTTTTGAATGCACATCGTACCAGAAAGATTCTGACGGGCCAGCTCGGGGGCATTGAAAAACTGGAGAGTGGATGGATGGTTGCTGTTACATACTTTAATGGCTTCCGGATTATTATCCCAATGAATGAAATGATGATCAACCTTCAGGGAGACGGGCGTGAAAACGCGGATACCTTAAACCGTCAGGTCCGTATTGCTAACAACATGCTCGGCTGTGATATTGATTTCATCATCAAAGATCTGGATAACAAGAGCCGGAGCGTTGTAGCATCCAGAAAAGATGCAATGCTTAAAAAGAGACAGACTTTTTACCTTGGGGAAGATACAGAAAAACCAATGCTCTATGAAGGCAGGATCGTAGAAGCAAGGGTGATCGCGGTAGCTCCCAAAGCAGTCCGCCTGGAAGTCTTTGGTGTAGAAGTATCTGTCCGGGCCAGAGACATGGCCTGGGAGTGGATGGTAGATGCCGGAGAAAAATTCCAGGTAGGTGATCTGGTGCTGGTCATGGTCAATAAGGTGGAAGCAAGCTCTGTTGACCAGATCATTATAGAAGTGGATGCAAAGAGTCCGACAGCCAATATCAATAAAGATAACCTCCGGAAATGCCATAAACAGGGAAAATATACAGGGATCATTACGGAAGTCTATAAGGGAACCTATTTTATCCGCCTTGATATCGGAGTCAATGCCGTGGCACATTCCTGCAATATGTCCGCACTTCCGGGAAAGAAAGATAAGATCGGATTTGTGGTGACCCGCATCAACGACAACTATGAAGTGGCAGAAGGCATTATCACAAGGCTTATCAAAAGAGCTTCCTGAAAATGTTTTTATGATTTTCAAAGAATTCTGTTGACACAGAAAAAGGGATTTCTTTAACATCGGAGATAAAGATGGAAAGGAGTGACGTCAGATGGCAAAAAAGAAGAGAAAACAGATGCGGGAAACCTTGTACTGTCCATATTGCAAAAGACCCGGGGTACTTAGGCCTGCAGCCTATGTCTATGGGGATAACAACCTGGATCCGGAGAAATACCTGTATGTATGCAGCGGCTATCCTTCCTGTGATTCATACATTGGGGCACACAAAAAAAGTATGCGTCCCATGGGAACCATGGCTGACAGCAATCTGCGTAATAAGCGGATCGAAGCACACAGAGCTTTGGATGCAATCTGGAAAAATGGTTATATGACCAAACATAGCACGTATATCTGGCTTCAGAACCGTTTGAATCTCCGGGAAAAGGACACACATATCGGGAAATTTTCTTATTACCTGTGTGAACAGACCATCCGGGAATGTACAGACTATATAAAAAGCCGAGAGGAAAAAAAGAAATCCCCGGATAAAATAAGCGTGGCATGACGGAAAGGATGGATGCCCTTGAGACTACAGGCGACAGAAGATGATGTATATCATCTGATGGACCTTAAAGAACAGTATTTTATTATGACAGCAATATGCAGTGTGGCAGAGGGAATCAGCGCATACTTTTTCATATACCAGAAAAGATGCTGGGATCTTGTATATTTGTGTACTGCACTGACGCTTGCGATAATCCTGCTTCTTCGTCAGGCCATAAAAATCAGCCGGAGGATCATGGAGGCAGAAAACTGTTATATGGCACTTGAAGAGGACAGCCTGGCAGTCTGCCAGCCGGAAAAAAACGGAAAATATGAGTCCTGCAGGATCTTTTACGATGAGATGGATAAGATCGTAGAAGGAACCAGACGGGGAATTCCGGAATTTTATATCGTGATCCGAAAAGAAGGGAAAGAACAGAAAAGCTTTTTCCTTTTGGATGAAGAAGAACAGGAACGGGATGTTTTCTGTGTACGATCCTTTGGCTTTGACAATCAGGGATTTATGGAGTTTTATCGGAAACTCAGGTGGATCGTACCGGGAAGAACAAGGATTATCGGGACCAAAACACAGGAAGTATGGAAACTGCGGCGGCCGAATATCGGAATCTGTACGGCAGCAGGCATGCTTTTGGGGTATGTACTTCCAAAACTCCTGGAAATGATATATGGGTAACAAGTTATATGAAAGAAAACAGATCAGAAGCAGAGATTAGAAAGAGTGAAAATGACAAGGAGGAAATGTCATGAGATGGTATACAGCAATCGGAATGAAAAAAGATGATGCAGATGGAAGGTTTTGTGTCTGGGTAGATGGGGAAGAAAAAGTACTTACAGAAATGGAAACTATTTTGTGGGCTGCGCTCACCTGGTCTTTCTGTGAAGAGGATAAGGTCCACTCCCAGATGCATCGTCTTCTTGTATTTAGTCTTGGAGAAAAACAGGCACAGGAATGGGCGGACAAAGAGGATTTTCAGTTTTGCCTGAACCGTCTGGTAAAGCGGGGCCTGGTTGTGCTGACAGAAGGATGTACCAGAGAGGAAGCTGTATACAGCATTATCAGCCGGTCAGTCATGGCTCCCATGGCCTTTTCACGGACAGAACGCATGAAGCATTTTATGGAAGCCCTTTCCATGGGAAAAGGACTGAAGTTTTCACTGAGGGCTTTTAAAAAGCCGCTGCTTACAGAAGAGGAATACCAGCTACTTTCCTATCTTCAAAGAGAAGGGGATGTTTCCTGCCACCTGAAATGTTTAAAAGAAGAGGCAAAAAGCAGGGAACCCAATTTAACAGATTCCCTCCAGGAACAGATACAACGGGAATTTATAAGCCGTGTAGCGCAGCTTTACTATAAGAAACAGCTTGTGATCGACAACATAAGAAGGGAGGACTGCCTTGAAGCAAACGGAACATCCGTATTGGCACAGGCTGTATAGATGCTTGGAAGATTTTGGAACACGTTATCAGAATATACCGGATTTTTTTAAGGACAGGATCCAGCGATATGGTATCCTGTCTCTTTTTATCCTGCTTTTCGGATCATTTATGGGAACATGGATGAAAGACAAAACTTTTATTTTCTGGTCTTTCCTGCTTGGGATTATCGGGTTTATAAGAACATATCTTATTTTCTGCACCGCGGATAAAAAGACCTATGAAATCGTGGAAGGGCTGGTAACCGGGATAGACGGGAAAAATCCCTTTGCAAGATTACGGAAGATCCGGGTAAGTGATCCGGCCGGCCGGCAGAGTGAACTTTTGCTGGATAAAAACGTAAAAGTTTTGGAGGGAAAACGTTACCGGTTTTATTTTGGCATAAATGAAAAGAAGCTGGTAGGAATCCGCCGGGTGGATGCAGCACTCAATAACGGGACTTTTTTGGGAAACGAAGAAATATAAGAGGAAGAGATCCATTTTATAGCAGGGAGGGGAGCACCAGGCATGGTTCGATTCCATGCTGCCCTGTTTCCGCAAAAGACTATTGCGGGAAATACAGCAAAGGAGAGAAGGATATGTCAGAAACACTACAGGGAACCGTGAAATGGTTCAGCGCACAGAAAGGATACGGCTTTATCACCGGTGAAGACGGGATTGATTATTTCGCCCACTTTTCAGAGATCCAGATGGATGGATACCGGAAATTAAGCGGTGGCCAGCCGGTCCTTTTTGAAGCAGGGACGGATGCCAACGGGCGAAGCCTTGCCAAAAATATTTCCACGGCGGATCCAAACGCTGAGTAAGACGTTTTCATAGTGCATGTACAGATTACCTATTCCCCTCAGATACATGCACTTATGCAGACGGATGAAACAGACAGGCGGTATCATGCCGCCTGTCACAACATGTAGCAGAATAATAAAGACAACTCACGCAATAACACAATATATAGTTAAAATTAATTGACAACCACAAAATGTTGTGGTAGTCTTTAAATGAAAAATAATTTAACAGTCTATAAAAGACTGTGGTTATTCTTTAGTTCCGGACATTCCGGAAGAAACACTTTGGGGCGGTCTTGCCCTTAATGAGAAAAATGGATATGCAAAATATAAGGAAGATGCAAGAAGGAAAGAAGATTCTTTTTGTGTCTTTTTTTATTGCATAAAAAGCAGAAAGGAGGAGCACGAATGAAACTGTCAGTTAAGGAAACTGCAAAAAGAAATACCTTAAGAACATCAAAAAAAGAAAACACATTGTAAAATCAGGAGGGTCGATTATGGAGACAATTAAATGGGAAAACGCAAATGCACTGGAAATTGGAATGCTTATGGAGATGGCAGAAGACGGCTATGTATTTTGCATCGAAGATGGAAAGATACAGGCTGTTGAAGTCCGGATTTTCAGCTAGCATGGAAAGGCGGACATTATGTATTATAAAGATGACTTTTATAAGGAGTTCCGGACAGAAAAGGAACTGTGCGAGTATCTGGAAGAGATAGACAGCCGGGCAGAATGGATCCGGATCACCAGTAAGAAATTAAAGGTGGCAGCTGCAGGAGAGGAAACCTGTACAGAGGTTCAGGGCATTTCCCTGGAAGCACTGGAAAAAGATACCTTATCTCATTCCAGGCTGGTTCTTATCCTGCCCGAGAGGATCTGTTATATAGGAAATTCAGCAATCAAATCGTTGAAAGGACGGGCCAGGATTGATGGCAAAGCCCTGGCAGATGTCGATAAGAAAACACTGGCAGAGATCTTGAATAAATGCCTGAAGGTTGCAAGAGGAAGAGCACTGATCCGTTTCTGTGAAGGAAAAATAAGGGCAGTCCTGTCTGGTGATGAAAAAGATTATGCCATCATATCCATGCCGGATATGTACATGGTTACCTCGGCATATATCCATGGGGACTATGAGAAGGCAACGTTTTTAAACGGCTATGCAGATCATTATTCTGTTACGGCGTCCTGGCAGCTGGAAGATACGAAACTTACAGATGTTTATAAGGAACTGATGCAGAATTATGGAAGAAAGACTGATAAGGACATAAAAGCAGTTGTACGGATCACTACGTCAGACGTCGGTGTGTCCGGAGCGAATATTTTTTATTCCCTGCAGGAGCCGACAAGAAATGTGATCCTTGGCAATGCCCTGAAGGTTACGCACAAAAACTGTAAAGGAATGGAAGATTTCACGGAAAACATAGAGTCGATCTTTGATTACTACCGGGAAGTCTTAAAAGGGGTCATGCGGCTGTGTGATATCTGGATCGAGCATCCGGCAAATGCCATGGCAGGGATCATGAAGCAGGCGGGATTTGGAAAAAAACTGCTTGCAGAAACCGTGGAGCAGTTTAAGGCTACTACTGGGACTGAGCCATGCAGCGCATACGAAATCTACTGCGGGATCTGTGAATCCATTACCATTGCAAGGCAGGAAAAGACGAATGAGAGAGGCCTTTTAGCTCTGGAAGAAAAAATTGCCGGCTGTGTGTCAAAACGCTGGCATGAATATGATATTCCTGGCACTGTAAAATACTAACAGGATTTAAAAGAATGGAGACAGCATGGACTGTCTTTTTTTGATGGGAGGAAAACATGAAGGTTACGAATGGAAAAGATGTGGCAAGGCTGCTGGTAGATGAATACTTGAACTGCCATCCCACCGGACACAAAAAATTTATGGAGTCCATGGCAAAAGAGCAGCAGGAAATAAAAGACAATTACACTTATCTTGGGTTTGCCTGGCTAAAAGGTCTTTCAGAGGTCAGATATTACGACCTTCGAAACGAAGCATCGAAACTGATGGCCGATGATCTGTGCCTGCATGTAAAGGAACAGCCAGAGAGGGTGCGCCTGGTGTATGACGGCGCAGAGGAAATGGAGATCAATCCTTCAGATGAAGAGCAGATGGCAAAAATGTTTACCTGCTACCTGCTTGCAGGAAGTATGGACGGATATGGGGAATTTGTGGATTATGCCCTTGATACCCACCGGACACTGCAGCAGAACCTGACACGTTTTTTTGTGGAATGGTTTGCAAAAGCAGAAAAAGGCTCTGCATTTTTAAAACGGGCAAAGATGGTGTATTCCAGGTATTCCCTGCCATATATCTAAATTACGGAGGTATGTGATGGATAGAAAACTTCCGGACTGGTTAAAAGAGAGCAGGGAGGCAGAAAAACTGATCGCATGGCTGAAATCGCCGGATTGTGAAGTAAAAGAATTTTCCGGACAGCTGTTTATAAAGGCAAGATATGGAAACTGTTTCTTTTTCTTTGACTGTTTAAAGGAAAACAGAAAAACAGACCGGAACTGGTGTGCCGTGATCCACATGCCGGAGTATTCCCTTTATGAAGCAGAAGATCTTTTTCTGAAGCCGATCGGGATACCGGATGATTTTGGTTTTCCTGTGCGTGAGGATCTGATCCCGAAACTGGAAACACAGATAAGCCGCATTGGAAAGAAACTTATCCGGGAACAATGGGATGAACTTTTGTTAAAAGGCGGGTATGCAGCTGCACAGATGATCCCGGAGATCAGCAGGGTTTATATCCAGCTAAATGCAGACCGTTTTATTAAAAAAGGAAAGCGGCCGGAGGATCTGATCTATCAGCCGCAGTTTCATTTTGCGGATATGAAGTGGGAATTTTCTGACTGGATGTTTTTGGAATATTTAAGCAACCCACAGCGGGCAGCAGAGCTTTTCGCCCAGAAGTGGCTGCTTGAAAAACTTCCGGAGATCTCAAAAAAGAAGATCTGTATCGGATGTATCCGGGAGGAAATGGAAGAAATGTTAAAAAAGACTGGGACAGGGCCGGAGGTAAGCCTTCCGCGTTCTGCTTAGTATAAAAAATGAAAAAATCAGGAGGAAACGAATAATATGGGTAAATACAATTACATGAATCTGAACCAGAAGATGATCAGGATTAGAAAAAAGGTGCCGAAGCTGATCCGCAAACGGTACAGTGAGGACGTTACTTATGATTTTGTAAAACTGGATGATATTTATGAATGCCTGACACCGGCCCTTAATAAATACGGGGTCGATTTTGACATCTTAAGTGAAAGGCCGACACAGATGGACGAACAGGGCAATTCCGTGTTTTTAAAGGAAATGGGAGCGCTCTGGAGATATGAGGCTGACCTGGAGCTGTGCTGGACCAATGCAGACCGTCCGGGAGACAAGGTACGGAGCTTTTTGCATGTCATTGGAACCAATGAAGCACCGGATAAAGCAAAAGGTGCGGCATGGACGTATGGCCTGAAGTATTATTTCTTAAATAAATTCAACATCATGCAGGCATCTGGAATAGACGATCCGGACATGCGTGGGACGGAAAAAGAAGAAATGCCGAAGCAGGAAGCTTCCGTAAAACCGGAAAAACCGGAAAAGAAACAGGAAAAGGCAGAAAGAAAAGAAACCGCAGCAAAGCAGGAGCAAACGGAACCGGTCAGGGAAAAGAAAACGGACCGTAAAAAACTGCGTGATGGAAATGCCATATCAGAAAGTCCTGTAAAAGTGGAATATGCAGTGACGGATACAGAAGAAAACCTTCCTGGACAGATGACTTTTGGAATGGAAGAAAGTGAAAGCGGACTGGAAGAATTTTCCGATGAAGAAACCAAAGCGGAAGATCCGGTTCAGACCGAGGAAATCTCCGTAGATGAGGAAATTACTGCCGAGACGGATGCAGACGGTTTCCGTGCAGTAAAAAAAACGGATGAAGTTCCATTTGATGAAGATGATGAGATTTCTTTTGATGCAGAAGAAGAGGAAGAAACACCAGAAGAGACTGCAGAGGAAGTGTTGGAGGATATGGCTCACGAAGAGGATGCAGAGGATGAAGTGAAATGGGCAGAAAAGGTTATCTGCAATTTTGGTGTCTATGCCGGAACCCCTCTTGGGGAAATGATGCAGGATGCCAGAGGTTACCAGACGATCAAATGGCTGGTACAGCGTTACAAAGGCCAGAATCAGGAAATACAGAAAGCTGCGAAGATTCTTTTGGATCATGAAAAGGAAATGCAAAAAGCAGCCTGAAAACAGAGAAATAGTTTGAGATGGCTCCGGGAACGGGGCCATCTTTTATGAAAAGGAGGAAGGCATGTATGCCAGAGAATCGTTTACGATCGCAGAAGTAGCAGATCTTTTGTCAATCCGAAGACTGAGTGATTCTTACCAGGACGAATTTCCGGTGGAATGTCCTTTTTGCGGGGATTTAAGAGGAAAATGCAGTTTTTGCATCCGCAAAAATGGAGAACTGAAGAATGTTTACCATTGCTATCATTGCGGGGCAGCCGGAAACATGCTGACACTGTATGCGGAACTATCCGGCATTTACGGGAGAAACCGGTATAAAGAAGCCTACCGGGAGATAAAGCAGGCACTTTCTTTTTCTGGAAAGGATAAAAGACAGCAGTCCACGACACAAAATGGGTTCGCTTCTATCGTTTCTAAAAAGAAACGCATTTCCCTTACGGAAGAGGAATGGGATTACCGGGACCATGTATATAAGGAAATGCTCACTTTTCTTAAGCTTAAGGAAACACACCGGAGGAACCTTCTCCTGCGTGGGCTGACGTTAAATGAGGTCAGACAGATGGAAGAACGAGGTTTTTTAAGTACGGATGAGGAGAATTCCGTGACCATTGCCAGAAAGCTCTTAAAAAAGGGATTTCGCCTGGATGGGGTTCCTGGATTTTTCATCAACCGGGATGGTGACTGGGAAGCTGCTTTTTATAGGAAGAATAACGGGTATCTTTGCCCGGTCCGGGATGGGAAGGAACGGATCATAGGATTCCAGATCCGGCTGGATGTTCCTTTAAAAGAACGGAAGTACCTCTGGTTTACCAGCAGCGGCTTAGAAAAAGGCACATCAAGCGGCAGCCCGGCAGGAATGTTTGGGAAAATAAAGGATGGCACGGTTTACGTAACGGAAGGGATCTTAAAGGCAGAGATCGCATGGATGTGTACAGGAAATCCTTATATCGGAGTCCCTGGAGTTTCCAATCATAAAGGACTGGAAACTGTCTTGCGAAAACTGAAAGAGCAGGGGTTAAAAAGAGTTTACGAATGTTACGACATGGATAAAATGATGGAATTGTCCTGTAAGCACGATGAAAAAAGTGCGTGCCGGCAATGTGAACATGGAATTTATCTGTATCATGGAGAATGCCCCAGAAAGCGCAGAAAGCGGGACATGATCCGAAAAGGCTGTATAAAACTATATGAGATCTGTGAGGAACTGAATGTATCCTGCAAAAGAGTCACCTGGGATACCGATGCATCCGGTACCTGGATGGAACACTACAAAGGCGTGGATGACTGGATCCTTCAAAAAGAGGAAAAAGGACACAGGAAGACGGCATAAAATGTTTGGTCAGATAAAAGGGAAACTGGAATTTTTTTCAGTTTCTTTTTTATCTGGCTGAAAAAGCCGGAAGAAAGGAGAAAGCGATGCAGATAAGAGACGGACCAAAAGAAAACTGCAGGGAAAAAAGCGATCATGAAAGGAGAACGTGCACTTGGAAAAAAACTGGAAGAAAAGATGGATGGCGGGTGCGATGGCTTTTGCTCTGTGCTGCACTACGCTCTTGCAGACGGGAGCTTCTGCAGTATCCGCCGCTGAGGTGGGAGGCGTTTCCGCACAGAGCGAGACGCAGATCGAGGTACAGACAGAAACACAGACAGAAACGCAGACGGAGAAAAGCGAGGAGGAACTGATCGAGGAAACCGTTGCTGATCCGGAACTTGCGCTTATGGTTACCGAAGGGGAAGCCTTTGATATCCAGAATGATTTTACAGGACTGAAACTCTCTGACGGAGACCATGTGGAACTGAAAAAAGCAGCAATGGAAGACGGGACTGTATTTGATTATAACCATGCGGGGACCTATAAATGCGTATATCTTGTTACGCCCGCATCCGGGGAAGCCTATCTGGTTGCCAGAAACATCACGGTGACACCAAGGGAAGCAGAAACAGACGGATCCAATGGCGGCCAGGAACAGGAAAGCGGCGATGACGAACCGGAGGCAGACCCCGTCCTCCCGACCATAAGCCCGGAAGATGCCCCGGAAACTCAGGAAGAGCCGGAAGAAACGGAGGAACCAGAAGAAGAGGAAGCAGAAGGATTTTCCGATGAGGAAACAGAGGATGGAAGCCATCAGGTTGACATTGTACAGGGAAATGAATTCAATATTGAACTGGACCACGAGGACGGACGTTACCAGACGGGGGAGACGGTCAACTTTTCCGGTGATATCCCGCAGGGAAGCCTGATCGCAGTGGGAACAAGTCTTGTCGAAGCAAACCAGACAGAGAATACCGAAGATCTTCTGTATGCAGAAGTAAGCTACGATGAGGGAACAAATTCCTTCAGCTTTGAGATGCCGGAAGATGATGTTGCATTAAGTGTGCTATATGACCAGGCTGAGGGCGGTATTAGTACCGTGGCAGCTTCCGATGGAGACTTGTGGGATGATTCAACAGACATTGAAGCTAATACCTATTACTATTATTCAGATGGAAAACTGCATCCTTTTGATTCTGTTATGGGACAGGGCGGAAATGATTCCTATAAGTATATCCGTTACAAAGCAGGCGGAAAGACTTATACCGTCTATGCATACTGCATGCAGCACAGTAAACAGTCCCCGCCAAGTGGAACGACTTATAAAAATATGGTCGAACTGGATGAAGGCGGCGATGACCGTTATTTAAGGAAGGCCATGTTTTACGGATATGGCGGTCCCGGATGGGGCGGCACATTCAACGGCTATAATATCAAATCCATCATGGAAAAATACGGCTGTTCCTCCGAGACCCGTGCAATGCAGCATTATCTGGTCGATTATTTATATGACGGGGAATCCGGATTTGGCGGCTCCCTTTCGACAACTGCCAAAAACATGTTAAAAGAGATCAAGGCAGCCCTTGCAAAGATGCCGGATCCAACGACCATGGAACTGACACCAGGGCTCAGTGCTTCTGCAAATGGAAACCAGAGCCCGACCTTTACATGGAAGGCAAATGCAGCTTTTGTGATCACGGTCCATCTGGAAAACGGGGTCTCCCTTGTAAATGAGACGACAGGGAAAACCGGGACCGGAAATGTGAGCGTAAAGGGCGGTGAAAAATTCCATCTGGAAGCAACCACCCAGAATATTGGAAGCCTGAAAGGAAAATATGCGATCACATCCAACTATCCGCTTAATTTCCATGCCATGCTCTTAAAGCTGGCGAACAGCCAGGATATCGGATTTGGATATTATACAGATACACTGGAGCTGAACCTGGAGGTAGACTGGCCGGATGAAGCAACGGTCAAGATCATCAAAAAAGATAAGGGAAGCAACGCGCTCCTTGCAGGTGCCGTTTACGGCATCTATGCAGATGAAGCCTGCACGAAACTTATCAAAAAAATGCCGGCAACAAATGCAAAAGGGGAATCCGAAGTAAAGATCACCAAAACACAGGATACCGTTTACCTTCGTGAGATTTCAGGCCCGTCCGGATACGTGCTGGATACGAAAGCCTATGGGGTAAAGCTGGTCGTAGGGCAGACCGCTTCCAAGAACTTAACGGATAAAGAGCAAAAGGGTGCACTCACCATTTATAAAGAAGGAGAAGTGCTTACCGGAGCGACCGTCACGGAAAATGGTGTGACATTTACCTACGAAAAACGGAAATTGAAAGGAGCCGTTTACAGTGTTTATGCAGGTGCAGATATCAAGGCGGCAGATGGCACCCTCATCTATAAAAAAGGTGCACTTGTCAAGGATAATCTGGTTACCGGAGATGACGGAAGCGTTACGTTAAAAGACCTCTATCTTGGCACCTACACAGTAACCGAGACGAAGGCTCCGGATAATTATGTATGTAAAGGAGAGTCCAAGACTATTGAGCTTGTGTATGCAGGCCAGACCGTAGAAGTGCAGACTGGCAGTGCAACATTTTTAAATGAACGCCAGAAGGCAGCAGTCCGTGTGGAAAAACAGGACGAAGAGACCAAAAATCCGCTTTCCGGAGGTATTTACGGGCTGTATGCAGCAGAAGATATCAAAGTTGATGGTAAGACCGTTGTTCCCAAAGGAACACTGATTGAAAAAGCAACGACCGGAGCCGATGGAAAAGCTTCTTATAAAGCGGAACTTCCGATCAATTACAGCTACAGCATCCGGGAGATCCAGGCACCGGAACTTTACCTTAGAAACAGTGAGGATACTTACACCTTCACTTTTAAGTTTACCAATGATAAGGAAGAAAAGGTAAACTTTAGCCATACCTTTACAAATAAGCGTGTAAATGCAACGATCGACCTGGTAAAAGAAGACAGCGAGACAGGAAACAGCGCACAGGGAGATGCAGTATTTGAAGGAGCCATTTACGGGCTCTATGCAAGAGAAGACATTAACCATCCGGATGGCAGGAGCGGAGTCCTTTATAAAAAGGACGAGCAGGTAGCTACCCTGACGACCGATAAAGAGGGAAAAGCAAGCGTAAGCAATCTGTATCTTGGAAAGTATTATTTGAAGGAGATCACGCCTCCAGTAGGTTATCTTCTGGACGAAGAGGAGCATGATGTAAACTGTGACTACGAAGGAGACCAGGTAGAGACGGTAAAACGAAATACCGTTTCCAAAGAAGACGTGATCAAACAGCCCTTCCAGCTGATCAAAGCAGCGGATAATGATAAGACCGATGCGGATCTTTTAAAAGGTGCCGGATTCTCTGCTTATCTGATCAGCAGCCTGACTGTAAAAGACGATGGAAGCTATGACTTTACAAATGCGACCCCGATCGTTCTTACGGAAGACGGAAAAACAGAAATGTTTACCGATGAACGCGGCTATGCGTGCAGCATCCCGATCCCTTATGGACGCTACATTGTCCGTGAGACTACAACACCGCATAATTTTATGCCGGTAGATGATTTTATCGTAACCGTAACTGAGAACAGCACCACACCGCAGGTGTGGAGAGTCCTTTTGGACGATGAGTTCAAAGCAAAGCTTAAGATCGTGAAACAGGATGACGAGACCAAACTGCCGGTCCTCCTTGCCAATACAGAATTCAAAGTGTACGACCTGGATGCGAAAAAGTATGTGGAACAGGTAACGACCTATCCAAATACGGTTGTCCATAAATCCTATTTTACGGACGAAAATGGTTACCTGATCCTTCCGGAATCCTTAAAATGTGGAAATTACAGGATCGAGGAAGTGAGCGCGCCGGATGGCTACACCCAGAATACCCAGTATGTGGAGATCAAAGTTGACAAAAATACAGCTTATCAGATGGATTCTGTCAGCGGGGATGCCATCATTACCGTGACCTATGAAAACCATCCGGTCAAGGGCAAACTGGTGATCCATAAATCCGGTGAAACCTTAAAATCCTTTAAAAAGGATTTTGTATACGAAGAAACTTCCCTGGAAGGGGCAGAATTTGAAATCTACGCAGCAGAAGATATTTTCACACCGGATCATCAGGTGGACGAGCAGGGAAACCGTCACGTGATCTATGCAAAGGATACCCTGGTAAAAACAGTGACCACCGATAAGAATGGAGAAGCTGTGATCAAAGACCTTCCGCTTGGAAAATACCGTGTGAAAGAAACAAAAACACCGGCCGGATTTGTCTTAAATCCAGACAGTCAGGAAGTATCCTTTATCTATAAGGATCAGAACACACCGGAGATCGAAGAAAAACTGGAATTTTCCAATGAACGCCAGAAAGTAGAGCTAAGTGTGGAAAAACAGGATGCCGAGACCGGAAAGGCTTTAAAAGGTGCAACCTTTGGATTATACAATAAAGAAGCAATTTCTTCCGGCGACAAGGTGATCGTAAAAGCAGATACACTGCTTCAGGAGATCACAAGCAACGAAAAAGGTAAGGCAGCGTTTACGCTGGATCTTCCGCTTGGCAGATACTATGTGAAAGAACTGCAGGCGCCGGCGGGTTATGTATCTTCCGATGAGATCCTGGAATTTGATGCCACATACCAGGGCCAGGACGTAAAAACGATCAAATTAAAATCCGTGAAGAAAAACCAGCCGACAACGGTAGAAGTAACAAAAGCAGATATCACGACCGGAACAGAACTTGACGGGGCTTCCATGAGTGTACTGGATAAGGATGGCAACGTGATCGATTCCTGGACATCCGTAAAAGATTCCCCACATGTGATCAAGCGACTTCAGGTTGGAAAAACTTACATTCTGCGTGAAGAGCTTGCACCATATGGCTACTTACGTGCAACAGACGTAGAGTTTACGATCTCTGATACTGCAGAAGTACAGAAAGTCAAAATGGAAGATGAAGTCCCGGTAGCAAGACTTCTGGTAAACAAGAAAGGGGAATTCTTAGACAGCGTATCCCTTCTTGACAATGCAAAAGGCATGATCGAGCACCTGTTCAACTATGTGACTGGAAACCTGACTGATGTAACCTTCAATGTTTACGCGGCAGAAGCCATCCGTGCAGCAGACGGGGTAAGTGCAGATTATTATGCGGCAGATGAACTGGTCGGCTCCATTACAACAGATGGAAATGGCATCGCCCAGATGGATAACCTCCCGCTTGGACGCTATTACATCGTGGAAAAAGAGACCTCACATGGCTACGTTCTGGATAATGAACCAAGATATGTGGATCTTACATACCGTGACCAGGATACACCTCTGGTTACTTATAGTGCCGACTGGCAGAATGCGCGCCAGAGGGTACAGGTGGAAGTCCTGAAAAAAGAAAAGGACAGTGACAAAGTACTTTCCGGGGCAATCTTTGGCCTCTATGCAGCAGACGACATCGTATCTTCTAAAGGAAAAGTACTCCTTGCGAAAGACACCCTGATCGAACTGAAGACCACAGATGAGGATGGAAAGATCCAGTTTGTTGCAGATCTCCCGGTTGATAGCAGGTACTACATTAAGGAACTTGCCGCCCCGGATGGCTATGTGACAGATCAGGAACCGCAGGAATTCACTTTTGAGTACCAGGGCAGTGGAACCAGTGTTGCAGAGTATGCGTTCACCTTTGAAGATGAGCAGACTACGGTAGAACTTTCCAAAGCAGACCTAACGGACAAAAAAGAACTTCCGGGAGCATCCTTAAAGGTAACAGATGAGGATGGGAATACGGTGGATGAATGGGTATCCAAAGAGGAAGCACATATCATCAAGGGTCTTATCGTAGGAAAGAAATACAAGATGACAGAAACAAAGCCGGCAGATGGTTATGTGACTGCGGAAAGTATTGAATTTACCGTCGAAAACACAAAAGAAGTACAGAAACACCAGATGCTTGATGATGTGACCAAAGTGGAAATCAGCAAGAAAGACATTGCGGATTCCAGTGAGGTACCGGGAGCAAAACTGATCATCCTAGATAAAGATGGAAAGAAAGTTGAAAGCTGGACGTCCACGGATAAACCGCATATGGTCGAAAAACTTCCGGTAGGCAAATATACCCTTCGTGAAGAGCAGGCCCCGGATGGATACCTCATTGCGGAAGATGTGAAATTTACGGTAAAAGATACTGGAAAAGTCCAGAAAGTCAAAATGAAGGACGCACATCCGTATGGAAAACTGGTCATCAAAAAGACCGATTCCACCAGTAAGGCAGCCCTTCCAGGAGCAGAATTTGAACTGCGTGAAAAGGAAAACGGAAAAGTCGTAGAAAAACTGGTAACGGATAAGACCGGAACAGCGACAAGCGGCAAGATTCCGATTGCTACTTATAAAAATGGAAAAGTAGAGAAAACCGTGGAATATATCCTGGTAGAGACCAAAGCACCAAATGGTTATGAATTAAGCAACAAAAAAGAAGAGATCCGCTTTGAATACAAAGACGGAAAAACCAAAGTGATCGAGATCGTAAAAGAGATCAAAAACACCAAATCCCCTTCCGGTAGCACACCGACAGGAAACAGCCCGAAAACAGGGGACAGCACCAACATCTGGCTTCCGATCCTTCTGGCAGTCCTTTCTGCCTGCGGCATTGGCGGCGTGATCTGGTATAAGAAGAAAAAAGGAAATTAAGGAATACGGTTCAGGGCTGCTCGATTTACCGGCAGCCCTTTTTCCAGGAAGAATAATCGGAGGTTTGTATGAGATACATAAAAGAAATCATGATCGTGGCAGTCTGCCTGATGGTACTCAGTTTTTGCGTATGTACCGGTTTTGGCATTTACTTTATGTACCGGGAAGGTGTGCAGGAATATGAAGACCTGCGTACATACGTCAAGGAAACAGATGAGGATGACCACACAGAAGGAACAGACGGAAGCGATGGGAAACAGACCGTGGTTGATTTTAAGGCATTAAAAAAGATCAATCCGGATATCGTTGCATGGATCCGGATCCCAGATACCAGCATTGATTACCCGGTAGTTCAGGGAAACGATGACTCCTATTACCTGACACATACTTTTAAGAAGACAGAACATGTGGCAGGGGCCATTTTCCTGGATTCCGATAACAATGCCGATTTTTCTGATGACAAGAACATCATTTATGGTCACAATATGAAAGATGGCAGCATGTTCCGCGGACTTCGAAATTTCCTTGGCGATAAATTTTTAAAAGAACACCATATCCTCTATCTGTATCTTCCGGATGAAGGGGTATGGATCTTTGTGATCGTAAAATGCGAGTATACACCGGCAGATGGAGATGCTTTTTTACTTGGAACGCAGGAAGAAGTCCCGACGCTTCTGCTTTCCACCTGTGGAACAGATGCCTCCAAACGTCTGGTCATATGGTGTGAAAGGCAGGAAGAGAAAGGTGGGCAGATAGAATATTCTGACGAGGAAGCAGAAGTACAGGAAGCTACGGATGATCTTGCTTTCTTAGATGGGGAGTTTGTAGAAAACGAAACCCATGATTTTATTTAAATGTTTGCAGAAATTTAATGGATAATTTCTAAAAAATATAACATTTTAATTTTCAGGTCTTTCTGGATGGACAGGAACAATAATAGTCTATCCGGGAGGACCTTTTTTTTATTGCAAGAATGGCGTAAAATGGCACTTTTGATGGAAATACGATTGCAGAAAAATGAAAAAAGAAATATTAGTTCTGACTATCATGTCCAGTATGCCGCAAATCATTTGGAGAAGGCGAAGGACGTGTTTATGAAAGCGATGAAGATCCTCTGGATTTATATAGCCCAGTGGAAGGAAAAATAGAAATTAAACTGAGATGATAAAAAAATATAGAAAAAAGAATTGACAATTGTATTCTACAGTTGTAGAATACAATTAACTTCTACAGATGTAGAAAATAAAATTCTAGGAGAATCCACGATGAAGACAAAATTTATGACACTTATGACGGTAGCAACACTTGGGATTTTTTCAGCTGCAACGGTTATGGCAGCAGGAAATAACGATTTCTATACACAGCCGCCGGCTGGATCTGAATGGGAAAAAGCAGATACGGAAGGTACCTATGCAAGCTATACGAACGGAAATGATTATGTAAATATCTATAAATATTCACTGGAGGATGTCAAAACAGGGATTGCCAAATGCAATGACACATACGATGCCTGCTATCAGACAATTTATTCAGAGGGAAACAGCCTGTATATGGCAGTGGGATATGCAAAAGATGCAGATGACATCAGTGACGTCAGAAAATTTGTAGAATATATTTCGTATCCTGGAAATCCTTCACTTACCAGACAGGAGAATGAAAACCAGACCGATGATTCTTCTGATGATTCTGATAAGGCAACTACAGATACTGCCAGTCAGAAGTCAGGAGGAGATTCAGATTCCTCCGATACAGAAGAAAATGCTTCTGCAAAATCCTCGGACAGCAATGATGATTCCGATATCCTTTCTACCTCACCAATGACATTAGTTGACAGTGATGGAAATACCATTGAGATTAATTACATTCTTCACAAAGATTATTCTTGTGAATATCGTGGAGATGATGGAATGAACTATACCGATAATGGGGATGAGACTTATACCGACGAAAATGGAAATACCTACTCAGCTCTGAATGATGATACTCATCATCTGGGACATACGTTGGAACAGCATGACCTTCAGGATGCAAACGGTAATACTGTGACGGTTACGGAAACTACAAATGGTGATTATTATTTCCAGGACGAAAATGGTACAGGATTTACGGACAATGGAGACGGGACATGGAGTGATGAAAATGGCAGCAGTTATACAGAAATAGACTGATAGTGGTCAGTAGCTGCAGGAATGGCAAGGGCATTTGCAAATTGTGCAAAAGCCCTTGCCATTTCCGTGAACCGTGGTAAAATAGAGTTATTCCTACATTTGTAGAAAATATGTAACAGGAGGTATGAAAAAGTGAAAAAAACTTACCAGAGACTTCCGGAATCAGAGCTGGATATTATGCTCGTTCTTTGGAATAATACTCCGCCGATGACCAGACCGGAGATTGAGAAAGTGATCACTATGAAGAAAAAACTTGCATCAACAACAATTTTGTCATTGCTGACCAGATTGGAGAACAAAAATTTCGTGGAAGTGACGAAACAGGGAAAAATGAATCTGTATACACCCCTGGTTTCGCAGTCAGATTATCAGGCACATGAAAGCCAGAGTGTTCTTGAGAAACTTTATGGGAATTCACTAAAAAAGTTTGTAACTTCACTTTATCATGGAAAGAAGATCAGCTCGGAAGAAGTCCAGGATCTCAGTGAATTTCTTAAGAACCTGGAGGACAGGGAGGAATAGCGAATTATGGAGGTTTTCATTCTACACATTCTGAAACTGAATGTTATTGCAGCAGTAGTAATTTTACTGGTAAAAGTGCTTGCGACTCTGTTTAAAGGACGTGTATCAGCGAGATGGAAGTACCTTATCTGGCTGTTGATTACGATAAGCCTTTGTGTTCCGGTGCGCCTTCCGGCGAATCTGGCACTGGTGGATTTCAAAGTACTTAGAAGCAGTCAACAGAATACGCAAAGCCCGAAGATAACGGATTACGCAGTCAGACCAGAGGAAAGTCAGAAGATAACAGAAAACGTATCATCTGCGAGCAAAGACATGAAAAATCTGACAGAAATCCCGGAACAAAAGAGAACTGTCAGGTACGAATCAGATAAATGGCTGGGAATTGTGGCTTTGATTTTTGCTGCTGTCTGGCTGAGCGTAGCGGTACTTAAACTGACGGGAGAATTGCTGGCATATTATTTTTCTATAAGGAATCTGGAACGGATGAGTCTGCAGGTAAGTGATACGGTGAGTATTCAGATGTACCGTGCAGCGTGTCAAAAGAAGCACGTACGCAGAATACCGGAACTCAGGCAAAACGCAGGTCTTACCACACCGCTTCTTGCAGGACTTTTACATACAAAATTGTATCTACCAGCAACCGGGTATTCAGCAGAAGAAAGAAAACTTATCTTTTACCATGAACTTACACATTATTGCCATCGGGATCTCTGGTATAAGATGCTCCTTCGAATCTGTGCATCGATATACTGGTTCAATCCCTTTCTTCTTATCATGCTGAAAGAAGCGGATAAGGATATTGAGAATCTGTGTGATACAGCAGTTGTTCGCAGAGTTAATAAAAAGGAACATAAATTATATCGACAGCTGCTTCTCAGGACAGTAGCCATGGAAAATCAGATTCCATATGTGACAGCAAGTCTTAATGACAGCGAAATGGTGTTTAAAGATCGGATTCTGTATATGGTGAACATTCGGAAACTCCGCAAAGGAATTCTTCCGGGAATTCTTGTGACGCTGCTGCTTGCAGGCGGTAATCTGGTATTTAATGTCTCTGCCGGGACAGATACAGTTTCAGTAGAGACGGAGAAGTCTGGTATTGAAAAAAATGCAGATCCAGAGAAAAATAATGTACCGGATTATGCACCATTTTCTGAAATGGTAACTATGCAGAAAGCTGCTGAAACCCAGGACGAAGGAGGAGTGACAGAGAATACAGATACAGAGGATTCTGTAGACGAAGAGGAAAAAGCAGATGCGGAAACAAACGATGAACCTGCCATGGAAAACAGCGGACAGGTAAGTGAAACGACCGATGATGGAATTACCTCTGACAACAACGGGTCTGTTTCATCTTATGAAAATCTGCCAGCAGGCGTACCATATACCAGTGGATTCAGTACTACTTCCGGTGTAGCATCAATTGTAGCACCGGGTGGAGGAGATGAAGAATCCAGAGTTCTTTACGATAACGGAGATGGGACCTATTCTGATTATTATGGGAGCCGATACAGTTATCAGGGAGATGGAAACTGGGCAGATGCCAATGGAAATTCATATCGTACCTGGAATGACGAAGGTTATCATTTCGGAAACCAACTGGAACAGCATGAACTCCAGGGCAGTAACGGTACTGTTAATGTAATAGAAACAACAAACGGAGATTATTATTATTGTGACGCAGATGGGGTCGGATACACAGACAATGGTGACGGCACCTGGACGGATGAGAATGGGAACATCTATACAGAATAAAGGATTTGTCCGATCGATGCATATTCAAATGATATTATTTCAGAAGAGGTATTGTATATGACCTACAATTTAGTAGAAATTCAGAAAAGACAGGAATCTACTGACAAATTTGTTCAGAAAGTTGGTAAAACTTTATGGCATTACACTTCTTTTCCAGCCTTGGATGGAATTTTAAGGAAAAAAAAGATTTGGTTTGGCAGCGCAACGAATGTGAATGATGCAAAAGAAGTGATTGGGTTTATTGATAACCTGAAGCAGAACATTGAGAACGTTCTTACCCAAAACAATATAAAACCCAAATGTGATGTTGATAAAATATTTAAAGAAATATATGACAGAACATCGCAAAAACACCTTTTTATGTTCTGTTTGTCACAGGCATTAGACGATGCAGCTCAATGGGACCGCTATGCCGATCATGGACGTGGTGTTGCAATAGAATTCAATACCGAAGCATTGCACAACCTGTTATATTATCATGGGATGATCATTGGCGAACAGTATTATACTCAGGAGACCAGGGATCATGAATTATACAAATTATTGTCTTCATATATTTCCACTGGAATTCTGGAAGGATTTTCCAACTTAGATGGATTCATTGATAATTTAGCATTATGTGCCCTTATTCACAAACATCCTACATTTACTGCTGAAAAGGAAATCCGAATCGCACCATATTTTGTAACGGACAACGATCCTCATATCGAATACAAAACATTCAATATAATAAAAGAGTTCTACATTTTAGATTTACAAAAAGTCTTAGAAACAGAAAATATGCACAGGGAAGATATTATCAATTCAATTATTATCGGACCACGTTCATCCCAGAATCCAAAAGATTTGGAAAACTACTGCAGACATCTTGGGTTGCATAAACTGGCTCAAAATATAAAAGTATCTGATTGTCCATTGCGTTAATAGATAAGAGGTTCCACTTACAGTGTGGAATCTCTTTTTCTGTCGAAACTCATTTAATGATTTTTGTTGTTGTCGGTTGCTTCATATAGTACACTGTCGTTATAATTATTAACCGGCAATGGAAAGAATGAGGAAATCGTATTGGATACCACAGATTACACTTCATGTGCAGAGATCGAAGAAGCAAAGAAAGCGTTTTTCGAAACCAAAAGGAATCGAAAAACGCTTTTTCATATATGACATATAAAAAAATGGGATCATAAACGATAGCATATTATTTGCGAATATCTACTAGTCCCTTTTTCAGTATATATTCAGAGAACTCATATGAAGCTCCGTCTCCAGTCACATTCAGATACAGATTTTTGAGGTCGCTTTCATTTACGATCCAGGCCATGTTCAGCTGTACACTTTCGCCTGGTTTTATAGAGGAAATGTAGTTTCCACCATTGCCATAATTTTCAGAGACACTATAATATACCATTCCTCCAGTCTTTGCCACGCCGTCCCAGCTAATGTAGTCATAGCCATCGCCGGCCTGTTCTGTTGGAATGTAAAGCTGTACTTTTCCATTTTCCTTAGTCAGGGTCAGTAAAGCACCAAGATAAAGCATATGGTCGATTTCCTCATTTGAATGATTGGTATAGGTAACTGTAACATAGACCAGTTTCTGATTCACTTCCTCTGACTTCACAATTTCATCCAGGGAATCGATTCCGTCGCCAGATTTCACATAATTCAATGTGTTTGTAGATAGCTTTCCATCAGCATCAATGGCTTCCGCCCATTCTTGTGGTATTTTGTCCGGATCGAGAAGCTGAAGATCATCAGAAATTTGAACAGAATCTACCTTTGCAGAAATCGTTTTTTCCAGATATTCACCATTTGTGTTTTCACCAATCACATCCAGATCAAAGGTGTCACCAATTTGGTAAATGGGTAGTTTTTTCTCATTTACAGAAGTACTTATTTCATCATTATCATCTTCTGTCTTTTCAGATATCATCTCTCCGCTCCATGTAGGCAATCCGGCGGTCTTTACCATAGTCGTGTTTCCCTCAATCACCAGATTTTCTGCAACTTTTATGGCTTCATCCTTTGACACATCATCTCCGATGTAGATCATAAGCACACGATATAAATCCGGGCAGACAAGATAAATTCTCTGGTTAAGAGCCCCGTTTTCGGTAATGCTATTATATTTGAGATATATCCCCTGGTATTTTCCAAATGTACGCTCTTCACTATCAATAACATTCTGATCCTGTACTACCTGTCCCAGATCATTTTTATCCAACAGGACAAATGAAAAACTGAACCCGCCAGTCATGCCATGCTCAGGATATTGGAGATGGTACTCGTCAATCCAGCTCATGCCCTCCGGAACATATTTAGCAGACAGATCTACCTCTGGGACCTCATCTGGAAGCACGGTCTTCTTTGCTGCATCACCAGCATCAATTTTGACTGAAACACCATAAGAACCCTGTTTTTCCAAAAACCAGTGATACAGATTTACTCCTGCATATACTGCCGTGGAAACTGCCAGTGCACACGCAGCTGCCACTGCGGCAACTTTCGGAGCTGTCCATCGTTTTCTTCTTCGCAGATTCGCCACTTTATTATCCGCCAGCTGCTTTGCTACCTCATTTTGAATCATATTATGGATAAAATCCGGTGTTTCGGGAATATCGTTTTTCATATCTTCTAATCTCATATTGACACCTCCTGTAATTCCTGCCTTAATTTTCCTCTTGCCCTTGCAAGTCTCTTTTGAACGGCACCTTCCGATATTTCAAGGATCTGGGCGATTTCTTTTACACTGAAATCTTCTATATAGTATAGAATAACGGGTAAACGCAGTTCCTCTTTTAAGGAATTTACGGCTGTATACAATTCACTGTAATTCTTTGTTTTTTCTGATTCCGGTTCCTGTCTGTCAGCCAGATTTTCCAATGGGATAAATTTACTGGATTTACGCACAAGGCTGTAACATTCGTTGATTAAGATACGGATTAACCAGGTCCGGGCATAGTTATCGTTTTTTAATGTGCCGACGTTGGAAAAAGCCTTCACAATTGTTTCTTGAATAGCATCTGCACAGTCATAGTCACTAAATAAAATTGTTTTTGCAGTTGAGTATAATTGTCTTTCTGAATCTAGGATCAGAGATCCAAGTTGTTCCTTTGTCATTTAAACACCACCTTTTTTTTTGCCAGCCAGCATTTTCTTAGACGTGCAGAAATCAAAAATATCCCTAATAATTTATTCTTTTTCTTATAAATGGACAAGTTCGTGGTTTTGCACAAAAAAATGTCTACTTTCGATAGTATTCCATAATAAAAGCAATAAAACAAGCATTTGCAAAGGGACATTGTTATAATTAAATTTGTTCATGGGTGTTATTTGTGATTACTTTCATGCTAATATGCTAATGTGCATTATCATATTAGCATGAAAAAAAATTAGGAAAATCTTAATAATTTCTCATGTAATCCATTGTGAATTTAGATGCTGTATTTGTTATACTTAATCGAGTACAAGCAAAAAGGAGAGTTGAAAATATGTCTGAAAAGATATTGATTATAGATGACGAGCAAGATATAGCGGATCTGTTGGAGGTCTACTTGAAAAACGAAAATTACATCGTTTATAAATTTTATTGCGCAACGGATGCCATGTCGTGTATTGAAAGCGGCGACATTGATCTTGCCATTCTGGATATTATGCTCCCGGATATGAACGGTTTTTCACTTTGCCAGCTTATTCGAAAGAAATACACTTATCCAATCATCATGCTAACGGCTAAAATTGAGGAAACGGATAAAATAACGGGGCTGACATTGGGAGCGGACGATTATGTGACAAAACCTTTTCGCCCACTTGAAGTAATTGCCAGAGTGAAAGCGCAGTTAAGACGTTACAAGAAATATTTGCCCAGTATCATCACAGAGAAAGTTCCATCGGAACTTTCCTATAACAAATTGTGCCTGAATGTGCAGACCCATGAATGTCTGTTAGACGGTGAGCCGGTTTCTCTGACACCGACAGAATTTTCTATCCTCCAGGTTCTTTTGGAAAGTGCCGGGAATGTTGTAAGCATTGAGGAACTGTTTCATGCAGTTTGGAAAGATGAATACTACTCTAAAAACAGCAGCACAATTACTGTGCATATCCGGCATCTGCGTGAGAAACTGAAAGACACTTCCGATACTCCGCAGTATATTAAAACGATTTGGGGTGTTGGTTACAAAATTTAAGCGAAAGGAGTACGCTATGAAAAGAAAATCAAATTGCTTTGTAACCATTTTATTCTTAATTTATCTGGCACTTTTGGTTTGGATCATACTTTTTAAACTACAATTTTCAATCAGTGATCTGGATAAGATAAGAAGTATAAACTTTATTCCTTTTCACTATGACAAGGAAATCGGAGCAGCATTTCACTTAACAGAGGGGCTCGATAATTTCTTGATTTTTGTGCCTATGGGTATTTATCTTCAAATGCTTCTGCCAGGAACAAAATTATATGTGAAATTCATGCTGATTGCTGGAACAAGTTTTTTATTGGAAACTATGCAGTATATCTTAGCAGTCGGACGTTCTGATATTACTGATGTACTCACAAATACGGCAGGTGGTCTTTTGGGGCTTGCTGTATATTCGATGACGGCTCGGTTAATCGGAAATAGAATAAAAGCAAACAGACTGTTTTCCATTCTGGCAAGCATAGTAAGTGTTGTCGTGATTGGACTGCTTGGCTTAATTCTGTTTGCTAATCGGTAGGAGGTGTATTCTCATGTCGAAGAAAGAAATGACAACAGAAAAGCGCCTTAAAGTGCGCTTATATCTATCATTGCTGATTTATACCGTTGTTGGATATGGTTTGACCCTTCTCTTGGACTACATCTTTTCAAAATTTGACAACGATATTTTTGCATGGATCTACTGGAGGCTTGGTCCGCTGTTTATTCTGTATCTGGTGATAGGCTTTGTATGTATCTTCAATTACTATTGGAAAAAGCCGTGGGACTATCTGGATGAAGTAATTGACGCAACCCAAACGGTCTATGAGCAGAACAGTCATACAGTATCGTTGTCTGATCCTCTGAAAGAACTGGAGGAACAGCTCAATCAGATCAAAATGTCTGTTCTGTTAAGCAAGCAGGCTGCAAAGCAGGCTGAAGAAAAGAAAAATGAAATTGTCATGTATCTGGCACATGATATACGCACACCTTTAACAACAGTGATCGGTTATTTGAGCCTACTCCATGAAGCCTCTGATATGCCTGAGCAGCAAAAGGAAATGTATGTCAAGATCGCGTTAGACAAAGCAGAGCTCCTTGAAAGACTTATCAATGAGCTTTTTGAAATTACCAAGTACAATGCACATACGGTCATTATCAAAAAAGAAAATGTAGATTTGCATTGTCTGATTGCGCAGGTAATAGATGAAATATACCCGACACTCTCTGCAAATGGCAACACGGCGGTATTTACTGCGGAGGACAACTTATCTGTGAACGCTGATCCCGAAAAGCTGGCGAGAGTTTTCAGTAACCTTTTACGAAATGCCGCGTCATATAGTTACCCGCAGACAGAAATCACTATATCCGCCAAACGGTTAGAGCATGATATTCAGATTACTTTTGAAAATCGTGGGGAAACAATCCCGGAGGAACAGCTTAACAGTATATTTGAGAAATTCAATCGCTTGGATGATGCCCGGCTTTCTAATACAGGTGGTGCGGGACTTGGTCTTTCTATTGCGGAAGAAATTATACATTTACATGGTGGAAAGATTACTGCATCCAGTCAAAACGAAACTATAGACTTTGTGATTACATTACCCCTTTCCGCTTAGGAAAATAAGACTGTGATCTTAGGAATTACTTAGGAATTTAAGCGTGTGATTTTTGAGATTGAAAAGCCTTTGTTCGGTACAATGATTATCGAACAAAGGCTTTTTATTGTTCAGCCGAAGCAAAAGAAAGGAGTGTAAGCATGGAACTGAAAATAGAGCATTTAAGCAAGCAGTTCAAAGACAAAACAGCAGTAAATGATGTCAATCTGACATTGACTCCCGGCGTTTGGGGACTTTTGGGGGCGAATGGTGCAGGGAAAACCACGCTCATGCGCATGATTGCTGATATTATGACACCAACCAGCGGAGCAGTTTACTATGACGGAAAAAACATTCGAGAGTTAGGTGAAGTCTACCGAAGCAAGTTTGGCTTTCTGCCGCAGGATTTTGGGTATCACCGGGATTTTACGGTCAAAGATTATTTGGAGTATATAGCTGCGCTGAAAGATATTCCCACAAGGGCAACTACCAAAAAGATCAATCATTTGTTGGACATTCTTTCGCTCTCCGATGTGAAAAAGAAAAAAATCTCCAATCTGTCAGGCGGCATGAAGCGTCGTGTTGGTATTGCGCAGGCTATGTTGAACGACCCGGAGATACTTGTCATGGACGAACCGACAGCAGGACTTGATCCCGGAGAGCGCGTGCGTCTGCGGAATTTCATTTCCGAGTTTTCGCATGATCGAATCGTGTTGATTTCCACCCATATCGTATCTGACATAGAATATATTTCTACGCGCAACGCAATTATGAAAGCCGGAGAAATTGTTGATGTCGGAACTACCGCAGAACTTGTCAAGCGGATTGAGGGCAAGGTTTGGAATTGCATAATTCCGACCTCAAAGCTGCCGGAATGTGAAATGCGGCTGCGCATTATCAATCAGCGAGGCGAAGATCACAATCAGGTTTCTATTCGTTATCTGTCCGAACATTCGGAAATTGATGGGTCTGTTACAACGGAGCCACGATTGGAAGATCTGTATCTGTGGTTGTTCCCGCAGACAGACTTGGAAAAGGAGGACAGATAATATGCGGCTCTTTAGACTTGAACTAAAACGTATCTTGAAGTCACGGCGCACCCTGATTTTACTTGCAATCGCACTTTTGCTTTCCGTAGCCATGGCATACCTGCCTATTTCATTTGAGGGTATTAACCGTCCAAACGAAGATGGCTCGGTTACAGAATTAGATGGCTTGGCAGCTATCAAGTACAAACAAGATTTATATAAAACATCCGCTGGTGAAGTGACCCCGGATAGGATCAAATCGGCTTTGGAAACTTATCAAAGCTGCGTTCGAGAATATGGGCCGGTCGAGAAAGAGGGCTTTCCTCTGGCTGTATTTATTGAAAAAATCGTCCCGTTCCGTCACTTGCTGATGGGTCTGTCCGAAGCGTTTGCTGATCCAGTAACAGGCATTGGTGCTGATTTAATGGATATTGACCCGAATGACATTGACGGAGCCTATTATGAAAAGTGCGCAGAACATTTACAGGATGTCATGCGGAATGAGCAAAGAGAAAACGAAACCGCACAACAGAAAGCTCTTGAAAAATATTCAGAACTTGATACGCCATTTTATCTTCATTCTGGAATTTCTAAAGATGCATTTGATTATATTGAGTTTTATATTTTGTTCCTTGCTATTTTGTGCGTGGCAATCGCAGCTCCTACTTTTGCCGGAGAATATCAAACGGGCGGTGACAGCATCCTGCGAACCACCAAATACGGGCGTAAACAATTAGCAATTACCAAAATTCTGGCGGCATTTACACTTTTCGTTGTTACTTTCCTTGTCGGGATCACGGTACACATTCTGATTTTAGATGCAGCGTTCGGGACGGATTGCTTAAAAACATCGTTTCAGATGCGATTCTCTATCATTAACCTGCCAAACATCAATCTGGGGCAGTTGCAGATCATTCTCGCAGCAGCGGGCTTACTTTCTGTATTAGCAACGGTTAGCTGTACATTGTTCCTGTCTGCAAAATGTAAAGACACATTGACAGTTTTGCTGATCTCTATTGTATTTCTTCTCATGCCGCTTTTTGCTTATGTGGCGATGGGAGCAACATGGCTCTCTACCATACTTCCATCTGCCGGAATTGGTATGCAGAACAATTTCCTTTGTCAGCTTGCAAATTTCAATTATCTGAATATCGGTGGGATGAGTTTCTGGACACCGCATATTATTTTGCTTTCGGCAGGAATTGAATTATTTGTGTTTACATTCTTGGCGATTCATTCCTATTGCAGACATCAGGTAGCATAAAAGAAGTTCAAAATAGAACGAATTGATTATCTGCCGCACGACGGCAAAAGAAAAAGCAGACAATTTGGAACGACGGCTTTGATTTTCAGAGCCAGCGTTTCTTTGTGGCAACACAAACCTATGATGAATTTTCTGGAAATATTGTAGTTAATAGCATTGTTTATGCGTTGAAAATATCTGAAAAATTGATGATAGTAGAAATATAATATTAAAATAAAAAATAATATAAAAAATTGTTTTACTATAAAAAAATATATAGTATAATACAACCATAAGAAGTGATAAAAAAATAACAAGTTGACCTAGCCAAACATAATAAGTTTTACTGTTGTGTTTGGCTTTTTTTATTTGATAGCCAGAGTGGGAAGTGAGGTGTCTACAATGATAATCTGTGTTATCTTTGATTTGGGAATGGCAGTGATTATGTTTTTATTTGGAATCAGTTTTGTAAAATCAAATGGAAAGGCCGCTGCATTTTTGTCTGGCTATAATATGAAATCTACGGAAGAACGAAAACAGTATGATGAAAAAGAAATGTGCAGAGTATATGGAAATCGGATGATGTGGATGGCACTGCCATTTGTAGCCGGTGCAGCCATAGATTTATTATACAGTGGAATCGGATGTTTTGCAGCGTGTGTAATATGGACCGTTCAATTTGTTTTATTGATGAAAGAACGTATGAAACGAGAAAAAATAGAAAAGAACATTTAGGCAAAAATTATATTCGAAAGAAGATATACAAGCTATCCAGGAACAGGATAATTCTCGGGAACAAGAGGAACTTTAATTACTTAAAGGAGATGACGTGAATATGAGATGTCCATATTGTGAAGGAAAAATGCGAAAGGGTCAGTTGCATGCGGTTGGCGCAGGGGCAGGACTGGAGTGGAAAGAAGGCTCTGAGAGTTTGCGGTTAAATACGGATCCAGAGTTGGCAGCAAGGATATCTGGAGACCGCATAGCTGCCTATAATTGTGATTTTTGCAGAAAGATTATTGTCTCTTACGAATATTGAGATTTTCAATTCTTTGAATTGTAATGACCGTAACGGGAAAGGATAAAAAGAGATAATAGAAAAATATCCAGAGGGCGAGGAAGGCCGGACATTTGGCTCTCTCGTATATGAGGAAGAAATGTATTCTATTGGAATTCCTACGGTTTTGTATAAGGAACTTCTGCTAATAGCAGAAGGTAAGGAAGAAAATTTACTGGAAAAACTTCTTGAAAAAATTTCTTCTAAGGAAACATATTTACTAGATATCGTTCCAGATGAGGCACTGTTATGGATGGTATAAGCAGCAGGAAATTAACATGGGGAATTTGCATCGTTGGAATTGCGATTGCAATAATAAGCTTCTTTTTCTTACCGGAGATTATTCCCGTTCACTTTGCTGGGAATGGAGTCGCAGATGACTTTGGCAATAAGACAGAAATTTTTTTAATGCCGATACTCCTTCTGGCTGTTACAATCTTGAGTGGTATAAAAAGTATAAAGTATGTTCTGATGCATTCGAAGACTTGGCTAACAGTTGGTCAATATAACCTAATGATTGATTGTGTTTTAGGAATTATATTGATCGCAGAAATTTTTATGATTTATGCTTCGTTTGTTTAAAGGCTGATCTATAAATAAAGAAGCAGATATATGGCAGTTTCTGGTTCATTGGGCAGGCTGTTTTATATCAAAGTGTGAAGAGGAGCTGGTTCATGATGAAAAAAGTAATTCCAATTATTTTATTTACGGTATCAGCAATATTGCTTTCTGCATGTGGCAGAAAAGAAGAACTGTACGAGATTCCTGACCTGTCACAGTACAAGACAGATTATGTAGGAGATTCTTCGAATGTTATAAATATTGTAAGTGGGCAAGAGTATCCGGAAGGATATTCTTATGATAGCATACAGATACAGTCTGAAACGAAGCCTTATGGATTAACAGTATTTCTAAAAGTTGAGCCGTCTGCAGTTAAGATTGAAGATGAATTGCAAGTTAATGCGGATATGACATTTGATTTGATTGGTAATTTGGAAACACTTGATTATAAAATAGCGGATAGCAAGGAAATCATTGCATCGTATGAACGGTAGATCATTCAGTGGTTAATATTTTGTCTGCTATTATGTAGTAAGAAAAATAGGAAAGCGAAATATGTATTTGGAGGACAGCAATGAGAAAATGCGAAAAGTGTGGAACAGTCATGAGAGCGGATTTAAGACTTAAAGTTAATGGCGGTGGCTATGCGATCGTTGTAGATGTAGATGAAAAACAAAAAACGACAACTATAGATGATGTTAAAGTTGCAGTCTGTCCAGAGTGTGGACATACAGAAATGTATTTAGAGGATTTAACTAAATTGAAGTAAAATTAGATATGATTGAAACAGGATAAAAAATTTTGATGGAATGCTTGTGGAGAAAATAAATATGAAAAAACTTAATTATACAGAAGATTTATTGAGAGTTATCTTCTTTTGGATAGGAACATTCTTTCTTGTTTCCGGTATCTTAAGTTTTCTTGGGATATTAAAACCAGCAGTAAACTCAGGTATTCAGAATCCAGATATGTTGGGAACTGTGTTTTCTATAACCGGGGTGCTTTTGTGTATAATAAGTGCTGCTCTTGGAATTTATACTGCAAAGCTTGATAAATTACATTTACAATTAATCGAAAATGGTACAAAAGTGAAGGGCTTGGTAGAAAAAGTATATTTGCAAAAATACACAAGATATAGAAGACAGATTCCATACAGGATTCTATATAGTTTTACATATCATGATAAAGTGTATTATCATAAAAGCCGTTTGGTATGGGAAAAGCCGGATCTTAAGAAAGGCGACTTGATTACCGTATATGTAAATAATCTTGGTAAATCAACAGTTTATAATTGCAATGAAGCGGTCTGATATCTAGCCTCTATATTTCGGAAAAATACTGCACGATCTGTGGTTTACAGAAGAGCAGCTTCAAAGAATGCTGAGGATGAAAAATGCAAATCCATCAGATGTATGGAAATTCAGAGATTATTAATTGGACAAATTGAAAGCTGAAAGGAAAACTGCCTATCCGTTTTCAGCATTGGCGGATCCGTCTGCTAATAAATGGTTTACAAATCAAAAAAACTTGGTAAGAGTATTTTCATAATTCTGTTCAATTTTGTCTATGTTTTCGAGAATCCTGTTCATGTACAAATGCAACTAAATTAGAGTATAATAAGGGAAACCATTGAAACTGGGTTTCCGTATTGGACATTCCTGTGATGGCAGGAATGTCCTTTACATATAGCGGTAAATTCTGAAGTAGTTGGCATAGAAGTTCATGAGGTAGTTGACGTATGCTTTAAATCTTTTCATTTCGTTTTCCTCCTTTCTTTATCTTACAAGCACATTATAATATCAGAAGACGTCTATTACTTGCCAAATGGGAAGAAAAAGTAGACAAAACTTGCAGGAGATTAATTGGAATGTACTGGTAAGAGCATCACAGACATTTGCCTGGATGCAGGATTTGAAAGCCAAAGGACATTTAACCGGGTATCTCGTGAAAGATATAAAGTAATGTCAAGGGAATATCAGAATCTTTATCGTGAACAATATTTAAGTCAGACCCAGGATGAAATATCTGGAATGGAGAAATAGGATGGCATTTATAATCTGTATAGCAGCACTCATAATCATGATGTTTGTATTTACCAAAATGTTGTTAAGCTTTGGCAATAACAGCAGTGCGGCAGTTGAATCTGTTGATGCGACTGTAGTTGAAAAGAAGCAAGGAATCTATATCCATATGCAGTCTGAAGCACATGTACCTTGGTTTCGTGTTGTGTTTGAGATGACGGATGGAAGTTTGATGGAATTTCAAATACAACAGGGAGATTTTCGTGAACTGGAAAAAGGTGATCGAGGTATGCTGACTTATCAGGGAAATCGGTATATATGCTACCAAAAATATAAATTTAAAAGTGAAGCACAGGAGGAAGAAAAATGTTAAGTGAAAGCATTGCAAAACTGGTACAGTATGGGATTACAACAGGTCTGACACCGGAATGTGAAAGAAACTACACAACAAATCTTCTGCTGGATGTTTTTCATGAAGATGATTATGAAAAACCGGACAACATTGAGGAACCTGTTAATCTTGAAGAAACATTGGACGAATTGCTGGATGAAGCCGTAAAAAGAGGTCTGATTGAGGACAGTATTGTATACCGGGATTTATTTGATACCAGATTGATGAACTGTCTGATGCCACGTCCGGGTCAGGTACAAAAAGAATTCTGGGACAAATATGCAGAAAGCCCGAAGAAAGCTACTGATTATTTTTATAAGCTGAGTCAGGACAGCAATTATATCCGCAGGTATCGTGTAGAGAAGGATCAAAAGTGGAAGGTAGACAGTCCATACGGTGAGATTGATATTACCATCAATTTGTCCAAACCGGAAAAAGATCCAAAAGCAATTGCCGCGGCAAGGAATGTAAAATCCGGAAGTTATCCGAAATGTCTTCTTTGCCCGGAAAATGAAGGATATGCGGGACGTGTTAATCATCCGGCAAGGCAGAACCACAGAATTATTCCGATCACAATCAATGATACTCCTTGGGGATTCCAGTATTCTCCGTATGTGTATTACAATGAGCATTGCATTGTGTTTAACTGCCAGCATACTCCAATGAAAATCGAGAGAAATGCATTCATTAAACTGTTTGATTTTGTAAAACTGTTTCCGCATTATTTCCTTGGATCTAATGCAGACCTGCCGATCGTAGGTGGTTCGATCCTAAGCCATGATCATTTCCAGGGTGGACATTATACATTTGCAATGGCAAAAGCACCAATTGAGCAGCACGTGGTACTTCCGGGATTTGAAGATGTAGAGGCTGGAATTGTAAAATGGCCATTATCTGTGCTTCGTATTCGACATAAAGATTTCAAACGTTTGGTAGATCTGGCAACACATGTGCTGGAAGTATGGAGAGGCTATACCGATGAAAAAGCATTTATTTATGCTGAGACCAATGGAGAACCACATAATACAATTACACCAATTGCACGTAAAGTAGGTGATACCTACGAACTGGATCTGACATTAAGGAACAACATCACAACAGAAGAACATCCGCTGGGAGTGTACCATCCGCATGCAGAATATCATCATATTAAGAAAGAAAATATCGGTCTGATCGAAGTTATGGGACTTGCAGTTCTTCCGGCCAGATTAAAAGGTGAGATGGAACTTTTGGAAGAGTATATTCTCGAAGGCAAAGATATTTCTTCAAATGAACAGATTGAGAAACATGCAGAGTGGGTTAAGAAGTTTCTTCCGAAATATTCGGAAATCACAAAAGAAAACATCCATGGCATTCTTCAGAAAGAGATTGGAATCGTATTTACCCATGTTCTGGAAGATGCAGGAGTATACAAATGTACGACCGAGGGAAGAGAAGCATTCATGCGTTTTCTTGAAACATTATAAAAATTGAAATAAAAGGATTCTTTGGGAAATGGGAGGTAAGTGAAACCTCCCATTTTTTTTTAAGGAAGATGATGAAAATAGAATATTTTTTATAAGGTGTGAAACCTTCCTAGGCTTTTCTTTTAGATGTAAGAAGAAGTAGCAGTGGAACAAAAATAAAGATCCTCCATAGTGCAGGAATGGTGATATTGTTTCGGAATGCAAATGCACTGCCAGAAGAATCTGCCGGTATGTAAATGCGAAGATCTACAGTACAGGATGAACTTTCATCTCGTATATCTAAAGGAAGCTGAGAATGATATACTTTGCCTTCATGGGTGAATTTAACAGGCAGTGCCCAGTAATAATGACGCGGACTACCAAAATTATAAAGATAATATCCGTCTGCTTTGATTAAATTTGGATTTTCATGGTAAAGAAAATAGTTTTTATTGGCATAAAAGAATGTCCCGCCCATTAATAGAAGCCAGATCAGCACCAGTGCAGCTTTATTCAAAAAAGGACTATCAAATACTCTTTTCAAAAAATCACCTCCTGTTAGATAAGGACATTTTATCAAATGAACCAGGAAAATTCGATAGAAAGAAAAAATTTATTATTATGAGAACCGATTTGCTTGTATCTGCATCTGATTAGTGTAAAACAAACACGTGTATAATCCGGCCGGACAGAAGGAGAAAACAGAGAAGCGATTTTGTATAGAAGAAAATAAGTGAGATCTGATTAGGTGCTGTCGTGAATCAGTCAAGGATGAAAAATCCCTGACCGGTCATGGCAGCCCTTTTTTTCCTGTTTTCAGGGTTCTGTTCACAGAGAAAAAGGAAAGTGTCTGAAAGTACCCCAAAAGTGCTAAATGTGAGATAAATGATGATGCGGTGTTCCTATCCGTAAAAGAGCAGGGGAAAAATGTTTTGTAGAAATCAGCTTACTGTTTGTAAAAGAAAATGTTTTTTCCAGCAGCCTTGGTTATTTTTTATTAAATCGGAGATATTAAAATCAGACGATTTAAAAAGTTTGTCTGAATGCTGTTTATCGTTAAAAACAGGGGGCATGGATGGGAAAAAGAAAAGAGATAACCGGTAAGGATAATGGAAAGCAAAAAATGTGGATAATGATCACTGTCATCATAGTGTTCTTTGCTATGGCTGGCTATGCAGGAATGTCTTATTACTATTCAGACAGATTTTTTCGGGGAACAACGATCAATGGAATTAACTGTTCTGGAAAAACATCGGAAGAGGCAGAACAGGCGGTTGCTAAAAAAGCAGAGGATTATCTGCTGGAAGTAAAGGCAAGAAATCTGAAATCACAGAGTATCAATGGAAAATTGATCGGATATCGTTATGTTTCGGATGGCAGTATTTCCCAATATCTGGATGAACAAAAACCATATAAATGGGTTCGGGGATTTTGGAAAAAGCAAAATTATACAGCCAAGGAAAACATGACCTATGATAAAGTGAAGTTAAAAGAACAGATGGAAAAACTGGAATGTGTAAAAAAAGAGAATCAGACAGCACCAGAAGATGCTTATGTAGCTTATAAAGATTCGAAGTTTGAAATCGTACCGGAAACAGAAGGGAATACCCTGGATTTCAATGGAGCTTATCAGGCACTGTCAGAAGCGATTACTGACAAAAAAAGAACGATTGACCTGAATAGCTGTCCGGCTGTTTATGTAAAAGCGGCAGTAATGAAAGATGATCCAGATCTTAAAAATTCATTGGAAGAATGCCAAAATCTGATCCGGACCAAAATCGTATATATATTTGGAGAAGAAACGGTAACATTGGAGGGGGACGAGATCAGAAACTGGCTCATTTTTGATGAGAGAGGACGGCTGCAAAAAAATGAGGATGAACTGAGACAGTACGTGGCAGAATATGTGGCAAAGCTGGCTGCCACACATGATACCGTAAATACAGAGAGGGAATTTTGTACAACAAGCGGACGTACTGTTCAGGTGTATAGTTCCGTTTATGGATGGAAGATCGATCAGGAAAAGGAAATAGAAACCATTATGCAGGAAATGATTGCAGGAGTACAGATAAACCGGGAACCGGTATACGCTATGCGGGCAAATGCACGGGGTATGAATGATATAGGCAGCACGTATATTGAAGTGGACCTGTCTGCACAGCATTTATATTACTATCAGGATGGTTCGATCATTTTGGAATCGGATATTGTGTCAGGAGATATGCAGTATGCAGAACGGCAGACACCACCGGGAATTTTTCAACTGTATTACAAGAAAAGTCCATCTGTGCTGAAAGGAAAGATGTTGGAAAATGGGAAATATGAATATGAAAGACCAGTAACTTACTGGATGCCTTTTAATGGGGGGATTGGATTTCATGATGCTTCATGGCAGCCATACTTTGGAGGAAATCGTTTCCGAGAAGGTGGTGGATCCCATGGATGCATTAATCTTCCGGCGGACAAAGCGGCAGAACTTTATAATAGGATAGACGAAAGTGTGCCGATTGTCTGTTTTTATTAAAAATGGGCAGGATATATAGTTTTATATAGAGGTTTGTTTATAAAATGGAAGATCTTAATTGGTCTTCTGTTTTTTTATAATTATCAGCAATAGTTTCATGGAAGAAAAGTGTGTATGTTCCATCCAGATATGGAAAGAAGTCTTTGACCATTTTGACCGGCAACCGAAAAAAATCGAGATAAATGAGAACTATTCGATTGATGATGATGCAAAGGAAACCTTGCAGGAGAAAAGCAAGAGGATGCTGGTTACAGAAGCAAGCCAACGGGAAATGTAGCTGAGCGAAGTGACTTGCCTAAGTAAATTGAAATGGAAATATGGCTGATAGTGTGATATGATTTGAATGGCAAAAGATATTTTAAGGAACAGACATATTAGCGTTAAGTTTGCTAAGGAGAATAATATGGAATGGTTTGGAATTGCAGCATTATTGCTGCTACTTTGTTATTCGGCGTATCCGGGAAAAGTAAAGCGTTTGGAAACGAAAGTAAAACGGTTAGAGAAAAAGCAGAGAGGAGTGGCATATATGTCAAAGCTGATTAATGATCTTGTAGGAAAACAGTGTATTATCAGATCAGAGTTCATTTTTAGTTTTGCGGGAAAAACTGAATTATCCTGCAAGATAATAGACGCAGATGATGAATGGATAAAAATTTGTTATACAGAGAAAAAAGATAAGCAGGTAGTTAAGCTGATGCGGATTGAAAATATTGAATCAATAGAAGAACAGTAAGTTCTATTTTGGAAATTCAGAGGAGTAAAGAGCATGGATTATAATTTACAAAAAAATCAAAATGCAGAACAGACTTATCATTCTATTCGTAATTCTATTGTGTCTGCACAACATCGTTTAAGCACAGCGGTAAATTCTGCTATGGTAACAACTTATTGGGAAATTGGAGAACAGATTTTTAAAGCATGTGGAGAAAATGATCGCGCAGAATACGGAAAGAAATTATTGGAATATCTTTCTGAGCAGCTGACCGCAGAGTTCGGAAAAGGTTTTGATAAATCGAATCTTCGTAAGATGAGGCAGTTTTATTGCACTTTTCCAATTCGAGACACACTGTGTCCTGAATTGAGCTGGTCACATTATCGTGTCTTGATGCGTATAAATGATGAACAGGCAAGAAGATTTTATATGGAAGAATGTGCAAAAGCAGCATGGAGTGTTCGTCAACTGGAACGGCAGATCAACACGATGTATTATCAGCGTATTTTAGCAAGCCAGGATAAGATAGCGGTTGCAAATGAAATTCAAATAACAGAGCCAAAACCAGAATATGAGAAAATAGTGAAAGATCCTTATGTTATGGAATTTCTGCAGATTCAGCCTGACACACATGTATATGAAGGAGATTTGGAACAGGCATTGATTGATCATCTTCAACATTTCCTTTTGGAACTTGGAAGAGGATTTTCATTTGTAGCACGCCAGAAAAGATTTACATTGGATGGACAGGACTTTTTTATTGATCTGGTATTTTACAACTATATTTTAAAATGTTTCGTTCTCATTGACTTGAAAATGGGTAAACTGACCCATCAGGATCTAGGACAAATGCAGATGTATGTGAATTACTATACTCGTGAAATGATGAATGAAGGAGACACGCAGCCTATTGGAATTGTACTTTGTGCAGATAAGGGAGATTCTATTGTAAAATATACGCTTCCTGAAGATAATCACCAGATATTTGCATCGAAATATTTCACCTATCTGCCGTCAGAGGAAGAATTGAAACGTGAATTAAATTTGAAAGAATTTTACAAAAAAGAATAAAAACGAAAATACAAAGCGGAAGTTATAGTAAAGGAGATTCACAATGAAGTTTTGGATTTTTATGTTGATTATGGATTTGCTTCTTCCATTTACGATGATTGGTTTTGGAAGATATTTTATGAAAAAGGCTCCAAAGGAAATAAATTCAGTATTTGGATATCGAACTTCGATGTCTATGAAGAATAAAGACACATGGGAATTTGCTCATAAATATTGTGGTAAAGTCTGGTATGTCTGTGGAATGGTTATGTTGCCGATAACAGTAATATTCATGCTTTTAGTAATTGGAAAAAATGAAGATTGTGTTGGGAGTATGGGAGGAATTATTTGTGGTGTTCAACTTATTCCTTTAATTGGGTCTATTCTCCCAACAGAAATAGCATTAAAAAAGAATTTTGATAAGAATGGAACAAGACGATAAAGTTTGCAGAATCAAGAAAATCGGAATTTATAGGAGAACATAGATATGAATATAGAATTAAGAAAGTGGTCGGTTGAAGATAAAGAAGTATTAATAAAAATGTGTAATTCAATTGATAGAAGTTTTTTATCTGATAGATTACCTAATCCATATACAAATGCATCTGCTGAGTGGTGGTTAACCATGGTAAAAGACAACGAAGGTAAAAAAGGTGTCTTTCGAGAGATTGTTGTTGATGGTAAAATTGTAGGAACGATATCTGTTGAACAGAAGGACGATGTGTATCGCAAGGATTCTGAAATTGGTTATTATTTATTGCAGGAAGTATATTCAAAAGGCATTATGAGTGAAGCAGTAAGACAGATTTGTGAAATTGCATTTGAAACATTAGACATTATCCGTATTACAGGGCTTGTATATGAAGCAAATATCGCATCAAGAAAAGTGTTAGAAAGAAATGGCTTTTTACTTGAAGGAAAAATGGAAAAAGCAGTTATTAAGAATAACAATATTTTTGATTTATGTATTTATGGGAAAGTAAGATAAATTTAGAATTTGAGGAGGTGGAAAATGTATTTCACGGATGAGAAAGATTACATTATGCGAATGATAAAAGAAATGGTGAGAATATTATTCTCTTTAATATATGGGAAAAAGTATGTTTCTGTTGAGCTTGAAAAAGAAAACAAATATGAAGTGTCAGGGAAAAATTTGAAAAGTTTTCTTGATATGATTGATTCAGGGCAAATTAACGAAGCAGAGAATATACTTTTAGATAACATTGATTATGCAAATAATGATGAAGTGATGGCGGCAGCTCTTTTCTATCAATACCTTAGTGAGAAAGATAGTGAGTTTTTGATTAACAACAATTATACAAAAGAAGAAGTGCTTTCTGGCTTTAAGCAATTACTTGTGCAGTCAGGATATAATAATTTGTTATATATGATTAAGGATGATGAGTAATGCAGAAAATCCAGTTTGTAGAATTCAAAAATTTAATATGAAATATGAGATAGAGCGTATGGAAATAATCTATACGTTCTATTTTTTTTTGCCTTTTTGAAAAAAGTGATTAAAAAACTATTGACATTTTGTTACCGGAAGAACTAGCCAATCAGTTGGGCGTATCCAGACAGGCAGTATCTAAGTGGGAAAGTGCAGGAGCTGTTCCAGATTTGCAAAGAATTTTACAGATGTATCTTTTTGACGAACCGGAAGCTGCATTATCCCCACAGAGACAGCTTACATTGTTGATGCAAATATATAGTTGTGCAAAAGAGGGAGCACAGTTTATTATAGTTACGCATTCGCCAATTTTGTTAGGAATACCTGATGCAGATATCTATTGTTTTGATGATGGACGAATACATTTATGCGAATATGAAGAAACAGAGAGCTATCGGGTAACAGAAATGTTCATAAATAACAGGCAGATGCTGTTGGATAAATTGCTAACAGATTAGACAAGAAAGGAATCGACGGATTCAAGTTTGTGAAATTAAGAAAATCAGGATTGTAGAGGAAAATATTACATGAAGAAATTAGGACAATAAGCGGGAATCCTCGGCAATTCAATTACCGAGATGAAAGCGCAGGAGTGTGCATGGCTGCACATTGAAATAATCTGATAATATAATAATCTCCCTTGATATTAATGCCATAACTGGCATATAATCAATCGAAAATATGTTTGATTTTTTGTTGCGTATTTCCGCTCATCATGTTATACTATATGTATGAAAGAAAATCTAATACATTACAGGACTTGTGTATGTAATATCAACTACCATATGGTGTTGTCGGTGAAATACCGGCGGAAGATATTAAACCCAGAAATTGAGGAATACCTTCAGGAACTGGTGCAGCAGATTGCTGAGGATAAGGGGTTTACCGTTCATCTATTCGAATGTGGTGAAGGTGACCATGTCCATTGCTTTGTATCAGCTCCGCCAAAGCTGTCCATAACAGCAATTGTCAAGTATCTGAAGGGGATCACCGGCAGAAAACTGTTCGAACGTTTTCCGGAAATAAGAAACCAGCTATGGAAGGGAGAGCTGTGGAATCATTCCTATTATGTGGAAACAATCGGATCTGTATCTGAGGAAAATATCCGCCGTTATATTGAACATCAGAGCAAGTCGTATTGATTTAAGACGGACTGTGAATAGCGGTCCGCATAACTGTCTGAAGGGGGAAGAGGAATGCTGCTGTCACACAGAACATCTGTAAAAATCCGGCCGGAATATTCCAATATCATAGGGCATATGTGTTATGCAGCATCCAAACTCTGGAATATCTGTAACTACGAACGTCACCATTATAAAGAACTGGGACTGGAAAAGTATCCTGACTGGTATTACCAGAAAAAAGCACATAAAGGAAATCTGTGGTATAAACAGCTTCCGTCACAGACAGCACAGGAGACCTGCAAGCAGCTGGACAAAGCATGGAGATCCTTTTATGTCCTTAAAAAGACCGGAGGGATCAAAGATCCAAATCCACCTCATTTTAAACAGGGAAATATACCGGTCACATACATGCAGATGGGGCTCCGGCATGAGAAAGGTTCGGACCAGCTGCGGCTGTCTCTGCCAAAGGATCTGAAAAGCTACATGGAAGAAACATATGGGATCCATGAAAAATTTCTATATCTTGAAAATAAGATTTTCAGGGACATGGATCATATAAAACAGCTGCGGATCTATCCACCGGAAAACGGAAAATGCGACCTTATTGTTATCTATGAGATTGAAGAACCAGAGCAGCTCTCTCAGAATGAACATTATTTATCTGTTGATCTGGGACTTCATAATCTGATGACCTGTTATGATTCCGAAAATGGCAGGACTTTTATCCTTGGAAGAAAATATCTTTCATTGGAAAGGTATTTTAATAAAGAAATCGCCAGAGTGCAGTCAGTATGGTATGCGCAGCAATCGGAAAGAGGAATAAAATATCCAAAATCATCGAAACATATCCGGAGATTTTACAGGAAAAAGCAGAATGCAGTAAAGGATTATCTTCACAAAGTGACCAGATGGATTGCAGAATACTGCAGAAAAGAAGATATCCGCTGTGTGGTTGTGGGAGACATGCGAAATATCCGCAAAGAAAAAGATATGGGGCATAAGACCAACCAGAAGCTTCACAGCCTGCCGTATAATAAGCTGTATATCATGCTGGAATATAAGCTGAAACTGTATGGGATTCCATTGATAAAACAAGAGGAAAGCTATACCAGCCAGTGCAGCCCATTATCACCGGAAGTATCAAAAAGATATGCAGAAGCATCAAACCGAAAAGAACGGGGCATGTATATAACTGATGGAGTAAGATACAATGCAGATGCAGTAGGAGCATTTAATATCCTGCGGAAATATCTTTCCGTATCCGGAAAGCAGAAAGAACTGTCCGTAACCGGACTAAAAAATCCAGAAATAATAAAAGTAGCTGCATAGCCGAAAGGCAAGCAGTATTGGTGTCATGGACGCACCCTGAAAAAAGGCAGTATCCCGCCAGATTTCAGATGCTCTGATAACTCAGTTGCCGAGTAGTTCACTATTGGTATCATTAAAAACGTTTGCCTTTTTTGTAGGCTGGGCTATATGTGTTTCAATTTTGCCTATACCAGATACAAAAAGTGCGGCAGTCTGGAGATTTTGGGCAGAATTGATTCCATTATTGTCAGTTATTGGTTTTACAATTATTTTCTGGTTAATAGATAAAAGAAACATACGATTATATCTGACTGGAAAACCTGTTTATAATATCGTACTTGGGTGTATCACAGGAGCTATTTGGTTAGGAGTATCTGTTGTGATATTATCTTTAACAGGGGTCATACATATTGATGGCAGAAACCAAATTTCTATGCTTTGGTTATGGTTATTTTCAGCTTTTATCAATAGCGTTATGCAGGAAGTGTTAGTTCGTGGTTACTTGTATCAGATGATAAAAAATAATTACAACATCGTTGTCGCTGTCCTTATATCTACCGGATTATTTACATTTGCACATGGTGGGGCTTTTGAGGCAGGAATACTTCCTGTACTAAACGTTATAACGATGAGTCTTTTCGTGACAGCAGTTTTGGAATATACGGAATCCTTAGTTGCTCCGATTGTAATCCATTTTTTATGGAATGGAGTTGGTGCAATTATTTTGGGTGGAGTATCATTAGCAGAAGATTATCCGCATTTGTTCAACATGGTAATTAGTGGAAATTCAATTTTGTCGGGTGGCAGCTGTAAAATTGAAGGTAGCATAGTTGTACTGTTTATGAACTTGATTTTAATGTTAGGATTCGTAATGGCAAAAAAGAAAAGAGACAAAAATCTATAATTTCAGTTTTATTGTACTTTTCTAATTCGAGACACACTGTGCCCTGAATTGAGCTGGTCACATTATCGTGCCCTGATGCGTATAAATGATGAGAAAGCAAGATCAAATGCAATGTAGACTTGGGATATAAAAAACTATACTATAGAAAAACGTTAGAGGTGGCAGCGGGAATGAAAAATAAAATTTTGGTGATAGAAGATGACCGTGCAATTTCAGAATTGCTGTGCATGAACCTGGAGGCAGCAGGGTATGAGACTGTGGCAGCGTATGATGGGGAAGAAGCCCAGAGGCTGCTCTTATGGCAGGAGGACGCGGACCTGGCAGTGGTGGATATCATGCTGCCGGGAAAAGACGGATTTGCACTGATGGAGGATTTCAAAAAGAAGGAGCTTCCGGTGCTCTACCTGACTGCAAAGGATGATGTGGCTTCCAAGGTAAAGGGGCTGAAACTGGGTGCAGAAGATTATATGGTAAAACCTTTTGAGATGCTGGAACTTCTGGTACGCATTGAGAAGGTGCTGGAGAGGACGGGACGGGCCAAGAAAGTCTTAACGGTCCGGAACATCCTGGTGGACATGCAAAGCCATCAGGTCTACAAAGACGGGCTTCCGGTAAGCCTAAAGCCAATGGAATATGACCTCTTTGTGCTGCTCCTGCAAAATAAGAACATTGCACTTGGAAGGGAAGGACTGTTAAAACGGGTCTGGGGAGAAAACTACCTGGGAGAAAGCAGGACGGTGGATGTCCATATCGGACAGCTCAGAAAAAAGCTGGAACTTTATGATGAGATCAGGACGATCCCGAAACTTGGATACCGTCTGGAGGAATAAGGATGAAGCTGTGGAAACGAACGGTACTTCTTATGCTGGTAACGCTATTATGTGCCCTGATTCCAGTGGGAACGCTAAGTCTTTATATCACAGGAAAACGAAGCCTCAATAATGCTGCAGAGACCTACGGAAGACAGCTGGAAAATGGTAAGATACTCCTGGAACAATTTTGGGATAACAGCAAATATGAGCAGATGTCCGAGACTGGAAAGCAGGCTTATATGGGATTTCAATTTCAACGATGCTGTGGGTCCGGCATGGCGCTGATCGATAAGAAAAGTAGTACCGCTATTGAAAACCTGACAGATTATAAAGTGGTTGGGATTGAAAATCTGGGTCTGAAGAATGAAAAAGATCCATATGCCTATAAGATACAGAAACTGGGGAAGAAATACCTTCTTCTTCAAAAAGTAGCCTTATCTAAACCAGAAGGATACGAAGTCCTCTCCGTCCGGGAAGTCACAGGACTCTTCACAGAGCTGAGGCAGACCGCTATCTGGTTTGCCGGAATCTATCTGGCAGTGTTTCTGATGGCAGGACTTTTTATTTATATGATGATGAAAAGAACCGTGGAACAGATGGAGAAGCTACAGGAAGTGGCAGAGAAACAGGAGCTGCTCATGGGGGCACTTTCCCATGAAATGCGTACCCCGTTAACGTCCATTATCGGGTATTCGGATACCCTGCGCCATGTAAAGCTGAAAGATGAACAGAAAGACCGGGCACTGGAACATATCAACCGGGAGGGAAAGCGCCTGGAGGCTCTTTCTGGGAAGATGCTGCAGATGCTGGGGCTTTATCAGAACCATGCCATACAGATGGAAATGACCATGGCAGGTGACCTTTTAAACCATGTCATAGACATGGAAAAAGAACAGGCAGAAAAGAAAGCGGTGCACCTCAAGATGGAATGTGAAGCCTTTTCCATGAAAATGGATCCGGCCTTGATGGAAAGCCTTCTGATAAACCTGATCGACAATGCCCTAAAGGCTACGGATGCCGGTGGAAGCATTTGGGTAAAGGCTTATGAGAAAGCTGGAAAAAAGATCTTTGAGGTGTCGGATACCGGAATGGGGATCCCGGAGGAAGAAATGGGAAAGATCACAGATGCATTCTATATGGTGGACAAATCACGAAGCCGAAAAGAAGGCGGATCCGGACTTGGGCTGGCACTCTGTGTGAAGGTGGCTGAAATCCATGGCGGATGCTTGAAAATCGAAAGCAGACAGAGAGAGGGGACCACGGTAAGAGCCATCTTTTGATTTACAATTTGTTTACATCTTGATGAATACATCGGCAAAGCAATATGGTACTCTTTTCTCATAAGAAGAGGGTACCTTTTTTAATACCGAAAGGAAAGGATGGAAAAAGGATGAAGAAAATAAAAATGTTTATGGGAGCCGTTCTGTGTATGAATCTTTTGACATTATCCGGATGTGACCGTATTGTCCAGTCTGCTGTTGTGGAAGAAAAGGATCAGACAGAACAGAAAAAAGAAGAGAAAAAGGAGACAGTTCAGAAAATCGTTGCCGAACAGGTTCAGGCACCGGAAACATACCAGACAACAATCCAAGCAGATCTAAGATCAGCGGACCGGGAGGATAAAGAAACCCCGATGAATTTTACCCTGACAGCGGATGCACCGGTAAAAGTCCCGGATGTAGATGCAATCTGTTTAAAAAAAGTAAAAAGGGTGGCGATTCCTGAAGAAGAACAGAATAAAATAAAAGACACATTCGGAAAAGGACAGCCCATGCAGGAAGAGAAGAATGAGAACGAACAGGCGGGGACATATACAGTAGATGGACTGACCTATCGGTATTCTTATACACAGAGTGAGCAGGTATCGGATGTGGAGGAACTCGGATTTGGGATAGCGAAGTTTATCTTTGACGATTGTGGAGACATGACCCTGGAATCGAGTGAGAAAAAAGAAAGGGAAGAACGCTTTCAAAATTATATAAAGGCAGGAAGCGGGAAAGTATCTGAAAAGGAAGCAAAGGAGAAGGTTTCAGGTCTTGTGTCCGGAAACTGGGAGATATTTGAAAGTTCCTCAAAAGCACTTACTGAAGGAAGCACTACCTTGGAAAAAGATGATTTCATTTTTGAACGGATGATAGACGGGGTTCCGGTTAATTATGTGAGGGAAACCTCTCTGCCTGTTAATGAGCAGGCTCTTGAATGGGAAAACGAAGATGGAACACTTCATGAAGGACAGTCTGAAGGATGGGAAAATGAAGTACTGACGATGGACTTTTGCAGTGGGACACTTCAGAGTTTTCTGCACCGAAATCCCATAGAAGTATCGAATGCTTCCGATGAAAGGCTGTTCCTACTTCCTTTTGATGAGGTCAAGGATATCTTTGAAAAAACGATCACTTTGCAGGTCATGACAGAAGACAAGAATCGGCTGATCTCTGTCGATGGAGGAAGCCACTACCGTTATCCGTCCATTGATGCACAGAGTGCGGAGATAACCATAACAAAGGTACAGCTGGGTTATATGTGCATGCCAGACAGTGAAGGCAGCGATACCGAAGCAGTCCTGATCCCGGTGTGGGATTTTTATGGAACCTGGACATCCAAAGAGCCAGAGTATGAGTACGGAAATGGGGAGGATGGACCGGTCATGGGAGACGTGACGATGGATGATGCAGGCGTTCCACTCCTTACGATCGATGCACGGGATGGAAGCGTAATACAAAGGATTCAGGCTGGATGGGCGACTTCTATGGGATCCAAGGATATAAAATAGAGTGTGAATGAAAATGGTGATGAGAACCGTGTCCTTAATAAGAAAGAAACCATGCTGGCATCACAGAAGCAGGATGCAATGAAAGTAGCATTTAAAGACTGGATTTTTAAAGACCGGCAGAGACGAGAGAGGCTGGTAAAAGTGTACAATGAACGATTTAACAGCATCCGCCCCCGTGAATATGATGGCAGTCATTTAACTTTCCCAGGAATGAATCCGGAAATAGAGCTTCGTCCGCATCAGAAGCATTAGATTGCCAACCCGGAGATATTCTGGAATATGTAAAAAATGATAATGATTTGAAATGATATTTTCTATATTTCAAATGGATTGAAAAGGACTTAGATTTGATAATTTATCATAAGTCCTTTTTTCATACGCATAAATCAATCACTCCTTTCTGGGTATGAAAAAAGCAGTCAATCGTATAGACTAACCGCTTTTCTCCCTTAAGATGATTACATATTTGCAATCGCAAGTAAACTTAAAAAAATAACAATAAAAACCGTTCCAATAGTAGTAAGAACATTTATAATTTTAACTGCTATTACTTATATTTACTTTCATGCTAATGTGTATTATCATATTAGCATGAAAGGAGAGAATATATGACTCAATTTGAAAAATTAGATTTGTTATTGCGTGAATGTGGAGGGACAATTCAGACATTTCAAGTCCTAAATAATGGAATTAGTAAGTCTGTGTTTTATGCCTATGTGAAGGAACGAGGATTAGAGCAAGCTTCTCATGGTGTGTATGTATCACCTGATACGTGGACAGATGCGATGTTCCTTTTGCATTTGCGTTGTGGTCAAGCTGTATTTTCTCACGAAACTGCATCGTTTTTTCATGATTTAACGGACAGAGAGCCTTTGAAATACACCATAACAGTAAGAACTGGATATAATCCAAGCCGTTTGCAGGAAGACGGTTTTCAAGTGTATACAGTAAAAAAGGATTTACATGAAATAGGGATCACAACTATGCTGACATCATTTGGACATTCAGTTCCGGTTTATGATATGGAGAGAACGATTTGCGATCTGCTTCGCAGCAGGAAAAATATTGAAATGCAGGTCTTCCAAGATGCATTAAAGCAATATGCGAAACGTAAGGATAAAAACTTACGGATGCTTATGAAATACGCAGCTATGTTTCATGTTGAAAAGATACTAAGACCATATTTGGAGGTGTTACTTTAGATGATAACAACAGCAAGACAATTAAAGGATTTAATTCGTAATATGTCAAAAAAAAAATCCGCAGATGCACAGATTTTGATGCGGAATTATATGATGGAACGTTTTTTAGAACGAATTTCTTTATCAGAGTATAAAAACCAGTTTATATTAAAAGGTGGAATGCTGGTGGCGGCAATGGTTGGTCTGGATGCCAGAGCTACTATGGATCTGGATGCTACCATAAAAGGCACTAATGTTAGTGTGGAGGATGTAGAAATGATTATATCCCAAAGGAAGGAGTTGCATCATGAATAGGATTTTGATTATAGATGATGACAAAGCACTGTGTGAATTGATTAAACGTAGCGTACAAGCAGAAAACATAGAAGCTGATTTTTGTAATACCGGAAAAGAGGGTTTACAAAAATTAAGAGAGCAGGAATATCAGCTTGTAGTGCTGGATGTGATGATGCCCGGCATGGATGGTTTTGAAACGCTGGAAGAAATTCGCAAGGAGTACAGCTTACCGATTTTGATGTTTACATCTAAAAATGACAGCCTTTCTAAAGTACGAGGCTTACGGGCCGGAGCGGACGATTATCTTACAAAACCGTTTGATATGGATGAACTGATTGCCCGTATTGCGTCTCTTATACGCCGCTACACCCGTTTTAATCAGCAAGCCGGAGCCATACAAAAGCTAAATTTTAACGGACTGCAGATTGACCTTGAAAATCGTTCTGTTACTACATCAAACGGCACTTTTGAACTGCCCCCAAAGGAATTTGATTTACTCCTGTACTGTGCAAAGCATCAAGGAAAAATTTTGACAAAACAACAGATTTATGAGGAAGTTTGGGGCGAAGAATATTTCTATGATGACAGTAACATTATGGCGATTATCAGTCGGCTTCGTAAAAAATTAGAAGTCAATCCTTCAAGCCCAAAGTATATACAAACGGTTAAAGGGATTGGCTACCGGTTTAATAAGGAGGTGTAGTCAGTATGGAAATCATTGTATTCTTGTCCATTGTGATTGCTGTTGTAGCTGTATTGACTTCCATCGTTCTCGTTCAGCGTGTAAAAAAACAAATAGCAGAAATGGCCGATGTGCTGGTTGATGTGAAAAACGGAAATGGCAACCGGCGTATTCTATCTGCAACAAATGAACTGACAGCACCTCTTGCTTATGAAATCAACGAGATCGTTGTGGCCTATGAAAGCAGACTTTCAACTGTACGGCAGACGGAAGAAACCAACCGCCAGCTTATGACGAGCCTTTCCCATGATGTGCGAACGCCCCTTACTACTCTGATTGGGTATCTTGACGCTGCACACAAAGGACTGGTCACAGGAAAAGACCGGGATGATTATATTGAAACCGCCCGCCGGAAAGCCCATGATCTGAAAGAATATATTGATGTACTCTTTGACTGGTTCAAGTTAAATTCTAACGAGTTTGCTTTGGAGATCCAGAGCGTTGAAGCTGCAGAGCTGACAAGAAATATCCTAATCGACTGGATACCGATTTTTGAAGATAAGCAGGTCGATTATGACATTGATATTCCCGAACATCCTGTCCGGGTAAGATTGGATATGGACAGCTATATGAGGATCGTTAATAATCTCATTCAAAATGTAATCGCTCACAGCCATGCAGACAAAATCGAAATTGCCCTGTCAAAGAAGGAAAATAACATGGAGCTGCTGCTTGCGGATAATGGAGTGGGAATTGAGAAGGAAGATTTGAAACACATTTTTGAACGGCTCTATAAGTGTGACAAAGGACGGTCTGACAAAGGCAGCGGTCTTGGTCTTTCTATTGTCCATCAGCTTGTAGAAAAGATGGGTGGGAGCATAACAGTTGAAAGTGTACCGGGAAAAGGAACGGAATTTACTTTGCTTTTTCCTTTGGAAATTTAAGCGGGTTCCCGTCTTTATGGCGGGAGCCTTACTTATTTTCAGAAGTCTTTTAGAAAATGGCATGGGAACCTTCTCAATCCCCAAACGGATTGAGAAGTAGCGGAATAGGATTTACATTGCAATTCATTCCTTAATTGCAAGGTTAATGCAAGGTTGCGGCAAGGTTAATGCAAGGTTGGCATGATAGAATACCTTACAGAACAGGAGGTTTTGAATATGGATACAAATTATATCATTGAAACAAAAAATCTGACGAAGCAATACGGCTCACAAAAGAGTGTGGCTGACTTAAATATCCATGTGAAGCGTGGGAGAATTTACGGTCTGCTGGGCAGAAACGGAGCCGGAAAAACCACTACCATGAAAATACTGTTGGGCTTAACGAAGCCGACTTCCGGGGAGGTCAAAATCTGGGGAAAGTCTTTGAAAGGGAATGAAAAGAAGCTGTTGCCCCGTATCGGAAGCCTGATTGAGTCCCCAGGTTTTTATCCCAATCTGACCGGCACAGAGAACCTGCGTATCTTTGCTACTTTGCGGGGCGTACCAAACAATCATGCTATCAAAGATGCTCTGGATCTGGTAGGACTGCCCTACAAAGATAAAAAGCTCTTTTCACAGTATTCTCTTGGTATGAAGCAGCGGCTTGCCATCGCCCTTGCCGTTATGCACGATCCGGAGCTTTTGATTTTGGATGAGCCGATCAACGGCCTCGATCCCATCGGTATTGCAGAAGTACGCTCCTTTATTCGGGAGCTTTGCAACGCAAGAGGAAAAACTATTTTGATTTCCAGTCACATTCTTTCAGAGATTTCCTTGCTGGCTGACGATATTGGAATTATTGACCACGGTGCATTGCTGGAAGAAGAAAGCCTTGCTGAGCTGGAGCAAAAAAGCAGTAAACATATCCGTTTTACGCTCTCTGATACTGCACAGGCGGCAAGAATTTTGGAACTCAATTTCCATGAAAACCATTTCTCCATACAGGACGACCATAATCTGCGCCTGCACAACCTTGATCTACCTGTGGGGAAAATTGTAACTGCCTTTGTAGAAAATGGATTGGAGGTATCGGAGGCGCATACTTGTGAAGAAAGTCTTGAAGATTACTTCAAGCGTGTGACAGGGGGAGAAGGAATTGCTTAAACTAATCAAATGCGAATTTTTGAAATTGAAACGGAAGCCATTGGTATTTATTTCCCTACTGCTTTCTGTTTTCATGCCATTGGCTTATGCTTTCTTTCTGGCAGATGTAAACACTGATGTGGATGCTGTAAATGGAGTGATGTCCAGCCTATTCCAACTTAGTGCATATTTGTTTTTGATGCCACTTCTTGTGATACTGGCTTCGAATCTGTTGTTTGAGGAACTCGATAATGACACACTGAAAAACCTTGTTACCATACCGGTAAATAGAACCAAGCTAGTGCTGTCCAAAATGCTGGTTTTACTGTTGTTTGCCGTTGGCTTTATGGCAGTTGGAGGATTGGTAAACCTTGCGGTTTTGTTGTTTCAGGGTTGGGAGCCGGTTGGTTTTTTGACCTTGTTTGGCGTTGGGATTGAAGAAGGGTTGATTATGTGGGTTGGCGCACTTCCCTGCATTCTGCTCGTTATTCTTCTTAATAAAAACTATATCGTGTCTGTTGTGATTACCTTTTTCTATACGATTGCGAATTATATCCTTTCCATGAACGATATGTTTCTTACACAGCCTTTTGGTTTGAACATAGGAACCCTGTTCCCGGGACCGCTGGCCTTCCGCTGGACATTTCAATTTTATGACCAAAGCCAGACCAGTGCGGAGTTGGCAGATTTGTTGGAACGGGTCAGTCCGTATTTTCTGAATAGTGTTCAGGTATTTGGTGTGGTTATTGTAGAAGCCATTGTATTTCTTGCGCTGATTGCATTTGTTTACCGGCGTCAGGAAATCTAAGGGGGTGTGACTATGTGGAACTTATTAAAATCGGAATTATTGAAACTGCGCCGGTGCCAAATCCTTTTGGTAGGGTTGGTAGCGCTTGCACTTTGTCCTTTGGTGCAATATGGAAGCCAGTTAATTATGGAGGCGGAGTACCGAAATCCAAACTATGATTTTTCTGCACTATTTGAAAATGTTGTTTGGGGAAACACTCAGATATTCCTTCCAATTTCACTGGTAATGATCGGAGGATGGCTTATAGACAGAGAATCCACTCATGATACACTGAAAAACATCATGACAATTCCTGTTTCTATGCCGAAAATGTTGGGAGCTAAGTTACTTTTAGTCGGTATGCTTGCAGTTTTGCTGGGAATATACAGCGTTGGCATTACCTTGATTACTGGTTTGACGGTTGGATTATCGGGATTGACAGCGGAAGTGTTTTTTCATGGAGGTACGCAGATCGTGTTAGCAGCTCTGACGACCTATTTGGTCTGTATGCCGCTGATTCTGATTTTTGGGCATATCCGAGGGGCATATCTGGGCGGTTCCATTCTGGCGTTCTTTCTTGGATACAGCATGTTGTTTTTCAAAGGTGGTATCCTTGCCAGCATCTATCCGTTCTCTGCTGCGCTGATTTTAGTGGGATTTGACATGAGTGAATATGCCGGAACAACCACATCCTCAACCCCTTTGTTGGCGGTCATTGGGGTTGGCATCATGGTTCTCTGGGCGGTGCTGTTGTTACTGATGTCCAGTAACAAAAAAGAAATGAAATCCCGTAAACAGGCAAATGCCAAGGGAAAAGGAAAGCGTGCTGTACGCAGGAAAGGAAGGTGATAGCTGTGAAGAAAATAGTTTTATCATTATGCCTGATACTATTGGGTGCTTCTGTGCTTTCAGGTTGTACAAAAGACGAATTTCTCGATCAGTATAACAATATTGTTCAGTCTGCTGGTTCCATAGCGCTTACCGGAAATTCATCCTTACAAGGTACGAAAGAAAAAGGAATTGATGATTATACAGGAAGCTATACAGCCAACTATGAGGATTTTTCAGATACAGAGTATTTGTTCGGCGGAACTTCCATAAAGCGTGAAGCTGGTAAGGACCTGTCTATTGACTGCGCGCTGGAGGTTACGGAGGGAACTGCAAAAGTATTTTGGATTTCTGGAGCTGATGAAGCAGTCACTTTGTTTGAAACAACCGGAACATATAGTGACACAATTACACTTCCTGATGGTGGAAATTATATTGGCATTGAATGTGAGAATTTCACTGGAAACATTGAATTAAATATTGAATAATACTCTGCCGGACGACGGCAAAAGAAAAAAAGCCGTCGTAGAGCAGACAATTTGACACGCCCATTTGAAACGGCGGCTTTGATTTTCAGAGCCGCCGTTTCTTTGCGTTTACACAATCCTATGACGACTTGCAGGGACACGGTAGCCGATTGGAGGTTATTTTGCCGTGTCTCGTTTGCTTTTTCAAAGCTCGCATGATCTACATCAGTTAAAAAAGCATTGCTCCTCCCGGGCACGTATAACATTGCATCGGCATTATCGTTCCGTGTAATTCAGTACAATAATGGCTGTTCTTGGTGCCATTATTTCGGAGATACTCCAGTTGTCTGCTGCTACCGTTCCCCATCTCTGTTCGGTTCACCCTTTAACCACCCGTGAATCGAAATGGAGGTACATAATGAAGAAAGTCAATCTCCGGGATCTGTATCCCGATGTTTATAAAACCGATCACTTTGTAGAAGTAACAGAAGATGTGCTGGAGACGATCAGAGATTCTGAGCGTGCAGAAGCTGCCTATGATCGGAGGATGTATCATTATAAGGCGCATTACTCTCTGGATTGTGAGAATGGCATTGAAAATGCGATCCTGATGAAGCCCCAGACGCCGGAAATGCTCCTGGAGGAAAAGCAGCTGCGGGAGCAGCTCTACATCGCAGTGATGGCTCTGCCGGAGAAGCAGGCCAAGCGGATTTATGCCCGATACTACCTGGGAATGACGGTAAACGAAATTGCCGAAGTAGAAGGTGTAGACCCAAGCCGTGTCCGAGACAGTATCCGGCGTGGCTTAAAACAGCTCGGAAAATATTTTTGATAAAGTTTCATTTGATGCGCCTGTTTTTTGTCAGTGTTAATAAGAAGGTTATACCGATTTGAAGTGCGCTTATTAAGAAAACGCCAGATCCAGGGGCGTATCACCTCTGCATCTGGCGTTTTCTTATAGATTTGTACTTGCCTGTTTATCCAATATACGGGAATATTAAAGCAGCTTCACACCCTTTCGGGAAAACATTAGTAAGTTTGAAATTGCCGTTATGAGCTATGGCGACTTGTTGGACAATCAGAAATCCAAGCCCATGTCTTAAATCAAGCCGCTCATCTGTGCTTTCCATATAATGCGGTTTTTCTTCCAGCTCTTGCAGCTTTTCAGCAGACAGACCCGTTCCGTTATCCGTAACCGCCAAGATAAGATAGTTTTGCGATGTTGTAAGCGAAAGGCAGACTTCACAGCCCTGTGGGTTGTGTTTTATGCTGTTCTGGACAAGGTTGTTTACAGCTCGCGAAATCAATCTGGCATCACATTCCAACACAGCATTTTCGGCGTCAGGAGTGATCTTAATTCCGATGTTGTAGCTATCGGAAATTCCTGTATTCAACAGGTCTACTACATAGGATCGCAGTAGTTTGGATAAGCGAACCATCTCTTTATGAAGCGGCTGCATCTCATATTCCAACTGCGATACTAAATTCAAATCCTGCACCAGCTCTTTGATTTTTACACTTTGCTTCCGTACTATTTCCGCCTGTTCACGGATGCTCTTGCTGGCAGCTTTACTTTCTGCAATACGGCCCGCATACCCCATAATCATGGAGAGAGGTGTGCGGATGTCATGAGAGACCCCGCTGATCCAGTTGGCTCTGGCTTCGTTTTGCCTGCTTAATATCAGAGAGGCTTTATTTACGCTGTTCGCAATTTCGGATAACTCTCTATCAATATGGAGAGAAACGGGTTTGCCATCGGCCAATGTTTCAATGGCATCTACAATCGGTTCCGTGTTCTGGATGATCCTGCGTTTTGAAAAATAGTAGGCCAAAAACAGGCACAGCACATCCATACCCAACATTCCTATCACATAGAGGGGAATTTTCTGAATAGTCTCCATGGAATAGTAGTTGCTGGTGAGCTTCATATAGCTATTCTTTGGATACCCTAAAACTAACAATCCATCCTCTGTACTCCAGACAAAAACAGGATAATCCTCCAGATAGCCTTTGGAAAATAAAGCTACCTCTTGAATGCTGTAATGTTGCGGCACTTCTTGTGGCACATCGAGCCGCCAGAAGCATTCGCCCGTTGACGTTAGATACATGGCCCAGATATTGTACTGGCGCAATTTCTGCTCTGCGTAATCGGGCAAACCTTCTGTGGTAGCCGCAGTAGAGGTCAGCTCAAGCATGGCGCGCGGGGACGCTTCTCCGTAATCCTCTGAAACTGTGTGATAGAAAGTCACGCCATACAGAACGACATTGACAATTACCAGGATCAAAAGAAATGCAGCGAAAGACGCCAAGTGCTTTGAAATATAGGTTCCAAAAGATTTCATGGCGTCACTTCCTTGTAATCAGTTTATAACCCAGCCCCTTGATCGTAATCAGGGAAACGGGCTTTGAGGGATCGGCTTCAATTTTTTCCCGAATCCGCCGTACATGGGCATTCAGGCTATTTTCATAGCCGAAAGGATTGTCGCCCCATAATGCTTCACAAAGAGCGTCAACCGTAACGATCTTTCCCTCGTTGCGGGCCAGCGTTTCCAGCAGGGTATGCTCTTTTGCGGTCAGGGGGATAATCTCGCCGCCCTTGTTGACCTCTGCCCGGCTAAAATCAATCGTACATCCATCCAGGAAAACCCGCGGGCTGTCCTCTTTATAAGTTCGGCGCAAAACCGCATAGACACGCAGTAATAGCTCCTGCGGCATAAACGGCTTTGAAATATAATCGTCTGCTCCAAGGCCAAGACCGGCCAACTTGTCTGCTGCTTCGTCTTTTGCGGTCAGAAAGATGATTGGCACATTTGTAAAAGTGCGGAGCTGCTTCATCAGGGAAAAGCCGTCCCCATCTGGCAGCATGACATCCAAAACCATCAAGTCGGGTTTTTCTTTTTCTGCCGTTATTATAGCCTCTTTTACCGTTGCGGCAGTAAGTACCGTTTCAAAACCAGCATCGCTTAAAAAATCGGATACCATTTTCAGCAAATCTGGCTCATCGTCTACAAGCAAGAGCTTCTTCCGATGCAGAAAAGAGTTGTCCATAGCGTCACCTCCCGAAAGTATTATAACATAGGATTTCAAGTCTGCGGAGGGCATCCTCAAAAAGTAAGGTAAAAGTAAGGACGGGAGAATGTAGATGTCAGGTTGAAGTTGTACCATAGAAGCATCGAAAGGAGATGTTTCTATGGACTATATCATTACAACGGAACATTTGACCAAGAAATATAAGAACTTCACTTCGGTCAATCATGTTTCGCTTCATATTCGCAAGGGCAGCATTTATGGTTTTCTTGGCCCGAACGGGGCAGGCAAATCCACTACCATGAAAATGCTGTTGGGGTTGACCGCTCCCACAAAAGGCAGCTTTACCATTGATGGGAAACAGTTTCCGCAGGATCGGATTGCCATTCTCAAAGAGATCGGCTCTTTCATCGAAGCGCCGTCTTTCTACGCGAATCTCACCGGGCGGGAAAATCTTGACATTATCCGCCGCATTTTGGGACTGCCGAAAGCTGATGTGGAAGATGCTCTGGAACTGGTAGGGCTGACCGAGTTTGGCGACCGGCTGGCAAAACAGTATTCGCTGGGAATGAAGCAACGCTTGGGCCTTGCCGGGGCGCTCTTGGGGCGTCCGCCGATTCTGATTCTGGACGAACCCACAAACGGTCTTGACCCGTCTGGTATCCACGAAATCCGCAATCTGGTAAAATCCTTGCCCAGCCTTTACGACTGCACGGTGCTGATCTCGTCCCATATGCTGTCTGAAATCGAATTGATTGCAGATGACATTGGGATTCTCAACCACGGGCGGCTGCTGTTTGAGGGAAGCATGAATGATCTGCGTCAATACGCCCTGCAATCCGGCTTCGTTGCGGACAATCTGGAAGATGTGTTTCTTTCTATGGTTGAGAAAGATAACATGGACAGAAAGCAGAGGGCAAAATTATGAAAACGCTGGCAATCGAACTTCGGAAAGGAAAGCGAACCGGCGTGATTCCCGTGCTGCTGGCCGTTGGTGTCTTGGGAGCCGCCTACGCATTTGTCAATTTCATTGTGCGGAAAGACACACTTCTGAATTTGCCGCTGGCCCCGATGGATGTCTTGTTGACCCAGCTCTACGGCATGATTATGGTGCTGAATCTGTTCGGTATCGTGGTTGCTACCTGCATGATCTACAACATGGAATTTAAGGGAAGTGCCGTAAAGAAGATGTATATGCTTCCCGTCAGCGTCCCGGCCATGTATCTGTGCAAATTTCTGATTCTGACGGTCATGTTTTTGGTTGCAATCGTGCTGCAAAACCTGGCGCTTGCACAGATTGGAATGACGGACTTGCCGGACGGCGCATTTGAGATGGGTACGCTGGTACGCTTTGCCGGATACTCTTTTCTCACATCCATGCCGGTACTGTCGTTTATGCTGTTGATTTCCTCGCGCTTTGAAAATATGTGGGTGCCGCTTGGAATTGGTGTTGCCGGTTTTCTGAGTGGTATGGCCCTTGCAAATTCGGGGCTGACGCTTTTGCTGGTGCATCCTTTTGTGATTATTCTGAAACCAGCAGTAGCCATGAGCGCCCAGCCTGATTCGACGGTTGCCCTTGTCGCTTTAGTGGAAACACTGTTGTTCCTTGTTGTGGGCTTGTGGCTGGCGAAGTACAGACGCTACGAGTAAGGAGGGATAATAAGAAATGAGCTTTTTGGATTTACTCAAAATCGAGTTTATGAAAGTAAAACGCTCCAAAATCGTACCCCTGATTTTCATTGCACCTTTATTGGTGGTGGTTTCCGGGGTTGCGAGTTTGAGCAACTACTTTACACCGGAATACACCAATGCGTGGCCTGCTATGTTTATTCAAAGTGCGCTTGTTTACGCCTACTATCTGCTTCCATTCAGCATGATCGTGGTTTGCGTGATGATCGCAGGACGAGAAACAGGAAATAACGGGATTCTGAAAATGCTGGCGCTGCCGGTCAGCCGCTGCACATTATCCATTGCCAAATTCTGTGTGCTTACCTTTTATCTGTTTATGGAGATGGTGGTGTTTCTTGTCGTATTTGTAATTGCTGGGTTGATTGCGACACAGACAATGGGAGTAACAGGAACCCTGCCGATCCTATATCTTCTGAAATGGTGCTTGGGGCTGTTTCTGACTATGCTGCCGTGCATTGCGGCTATGTGGGCCATCACTGTGCTGTTTGAAAAGCCGCTTCTTTCTGTGGGATTAAATCTGCTGCTTGTGATTCCCGGTGTATTGGTTGCGAATACGCCGCTGTGGATCGCCTACCCGTACTGTTACAGCGGTTATCTCGTTTCCTGCTCTCTCCATGACTTTACAGCAGAAACTTCCGACGCCGCTTTTTCGGTGTTTCCGTTCCTGCCATGCGCGATTGTAGTGTTTGGCCTGTTTTTCGCGCTGGCTGTCACCAAATTTGGGAAAAACGAAATGAGGTAAAACTATGGAAAAGAAAAAACTTCAATCAGTTAGTATCGCTGCGCTCATTGTGAGCATCCTACCGCTGGCGGCTCTTGCCCCATCGCTTCTGCACTTTTCGCTGTTGGATGGAGTCCGAACCGCTTGGGCCGGAGCCAATATCGTTTTTGTCCTGCTGGGTCTGATTCTTTCGGTGGTATGTGTGCGGAGCAGGGAAAGCCGCAGCATTATCAATATTGTATCAACTACAATCAGCGTTTTTTGGCTGCTGCTGATGGTGGGAATTGTTGCGCTTGCCATGTTCCTTACTTTCGTTCAGTGAGGAAACGGTTATGCGTAGAGTTGGGAAATTTATTGGATGCTGCCTGATCGCGGTTTCTTTGCTAGCTTGTACTGCCTGCTCCATCTCGATAGGTTAGAGCAAAAAGCAAAGCTGTATTATGGTAACTATTGCTGTAAAACGGATTTTGATTTAATTCGAAAAATTAAAGCCTTAGTCAAGTAACTAACTACAGACACCATCTGCCAGACGACGGCAAAAGAAAAAAAGCCGTCGTACAGCAGACAATGTGATACGCCCATTTGAAACGGCGGCTTTGAGAAATCAGAGCCACCGTTTCTTTACGTCTACACAAACCTATGATGAATTTTCAAGGAATATTGTAGCCAATAGTGATTTAAATTGTTATATTTGTTTGAAAATCAAAAAAGATCTAGTGAATCTTCTGCATATACCCACATTTGCAAATTTTCATCAAGATATAATCTTGTATATTCCAGTGGTTCATTAATAGCAAGTTCATTTAATACACAGTCTGATCCAGGCGTGGTTTTTAAGTCCTTCTCAGCTTCCCAACAATCAATGCGGAGCATATAGCCGGCACTGGTATAAACATCAATACTGTTGCACTGTGGATTGTATTCTGCAAATATTGTTCTCATCGTATCCCATCTCCCTATGATTCAATCGATCATTAATTGTAAAAATTAAGAAGCATTCCAATCAGTTCACCATGTCAGTTTTATTTTGTGTTATACTATTTTATATAATTTTTTTGCCCTTGTATTTTCCCTTATCAGAGTTCGTAAACACTGGTGGGACGATATAACACAAGGGAAACAATAAGGGAAAGTTCGCCTGTGATAAATTCAGTATTTTCAAGGGTTTGCGGAGAATTTAACAACAAGATATAATAGTTATTAAATTTCTTAAAACAGGTGAAATCTCAATCGGAATTGACCGAGCACATTGGGCGAGGGATACTTCTTATTTGAAGGGAAAGAAGATGGAATTGAAGAGTTTAGAAAAACTTGAATTTAAGGAGCATATAGATGAAATTAGCAGATTTAGCAACAGGTTCTGATTGGATAGTGTGGATTGTCTTTGCAATATTTGCTGTACTTTCTATAACTTTACTTTCTGGACGCGGGAGCTGGTTTATTTCTGGATATAATACAGCTACAAAAGAAGAAAAGGAAAAATATGATGAAAAGAAGTTATGCAGAACAATGGGAATTGGAATGTCTATTATAGCAATTCTTGCATTAATTATGGGCTTGCTTGAAAATATTTTGCCTGCATTTTTTGTATATATTGCATTGGGGATTATTTTGATTGATGTCGTGGTAATTATCATTTTGGGAAACACGCTATGCAGAAAGTAATAACTTCCAGTTAGTTGAGATGTTGCAAAATTTGGAATCAGGAGAGAATAAGAATGATTAACAATTTGATGTACATTGAATTAAAAACGGGATATTCTGATGATGGTCCGGCATGGATTGGATATGTCAAAACTTCAAAAAGTAAGAAAACAATCTATTTTAATGACCATGCCTTTCAGAAGAATATCGGTAACTATGCAAATTATATAGATATTGAAAATGGTGATAAATATTGGCTTTCCGGACTGAAAAAGGAAGAGAGCAATCGTCATTGGGCAGGACATGGAAAGATTATGATTGATCGTAGAGCTGTTAATGAATACCTTTCCCTGATTGGTGAAAAGGAATTGCCATTAAATCTGTTTGAAGTAGTTGATATTGAAGATAGATTTCCGGTTAAAAGAGTAAAAGAATTATTGAATGAAAAGAAATAGCAATGCCAGCAGTCTTGCAATATTGAGAATAAAAAAATTGTGACATTGTCACATATGCGTGCTAATATGATTATAGAAAAAGTGTGCTGCCGATAGACGGTTAGCCCACATACTTAATTGATTGAAAATAACCGTTCAGTTTGCGAGGCGGGGGCGGTTATTTTTGTGTCTTGTTATTAACTTTGCCGAATACCTTTGAGTAACGAGGGAGTAAGATATATGGAGCAGTTATTGATTGTTGAAGATGATATTGGTTTGAATCAAGGTTTATGCAAAGCACTGAAAGTAGATGATCGGAAAATCATTTCCTGCAAAGACCTGAAAACGGCGAAGGAGCAGCTGCTTTGCGGCGGTGTATCCCTGATCCTGTTAGATATCAATCTGCCGGATGGCAGTGGGCTTGAATTGCTACGGGAGGTCAAGGAAACCATACCCGGGATTCCTGTTATTCTGCTGACTGCCAATGATACCGATCTGGACATCGTGGACGGACTGGAGAGGGGCGCTGATGATTACATTACCAAGCCCTTTTCTCTTTCGGTTTTGCGGGCAAGAGTGAATACCCAACTGCGAAAGCAAGCGTCAAGCCATAAAAATGCACCGACCCATATTGATCTTTTTCACTTTGACTTTGAAGCAATGACCTTTTATGTGGGAGATTCAAAAGTAGAATTAAGTAAAACAGAGCAAAAATTACTGCGTCTTCTTGTTGAAAACCGCGGTCAGACCATGTCGCGTGGAAACCTTATAGACAGGATCTGGACAAATGGTGCAGAATATGTGGATGAAAATGCTTTGTCTGTTACGATCAAGCGTCTGAGGGATAAGCTTGGGGCACAGAAATACATTAAAACCGTCTATGGAATCGGTTATAGCTGGGTGACAAAAGATGAATAAAAGCGGCATCGCGATCATACTGCTGTGTTTTCTGGCGGCAGCAGCTGTTGTATTATGGGAGCGGAGAAAGGTCATAAAAACGATGGAAGAAATCGAAAGGATGCTGGACGCCGCCATGACCGGCTCCTTTTCTGAAACAACTTTTGATGAAAGCCAGCTGTCTGCTTTGGAAACAAAGTTTGCACACTATCTTTCTGCCGCAGAAGCATCTTCTCGAAATATGGCACAGGAAAAAGACAAAATCAAATCCTTGATTGCGGACATTTCCCATCAGACGAAAATGCCGATTGCAAACCTGCTGTTATATAGCGAGCTTTTGATGGAGGAAACTCTGTCTGCATCGGCAAAGGAAAATGTGGAGGCACTGTACAAACAATCGGAAAAGCTACGATTTCTGATTGATTCTCTCGTAAAACTTTCCAGACTGGAAAATGGGATCATTTCACTTTCCCCTCAGCAAGCATCACTTCAGCCGCTGCTTGAAAGCGTAGTAGAACAATATGCCGCCAAGGCTTCTGGAAAAGGATTATCCATATATCTGTACGATACAGATATTTCCGCTACATTTGACTTCAAATGGACAGCGGAAGCACTGGCTAATATTGTAGACAATGCCATCAAATATACGGAGCATGGAACAATCACGATTTCTACCGTAAGTTACGAAATGTTTACAAGGATCGATATATCGGATACCGGTTCAGGTATCCCGGAAAACGAGCAGGCAAAGATATTTTCCCGTTTTTATCGTTCAAATGTTGTTCAGGAACAAGAAGGGGTTGGCATCGGCTTATACCTTGCCCGACAGATTATATCCGGTGAGAGCGGTTATATCAAGGTTGCTTCCGTTCCGGGAAAAGGAAGTACGTTTTCCATATTTCTGCCGAAATAACAACAATTCTATCAAAACTGTTAGATTTCATTTTCTGCCGGAAAGAATGTGGAAAGAATCCTATGCGATAATCTGTATGTATCAAAGGATCATTTCCTTTCATACATACAGATTTTTTCATGGAGGTACTCGTTTATGGAGGTTTTACAGGCAAAAGACCTGAAAAAGATTTATGGCTCCGGTAATAACGCAGTTCATGCGTTGGATGGAGTTGATTTAAGTGTGAAGAAGGGAGAGTTTGTTGCAATTGTCGGCACATCCGGATCCGGAAAATCCACGCTGTTGCATATGCTGGGCGGGCTGGATCGCCCTACAAGCGGCACGGTCATAGTGGACGGACAGGATATTTTCTCCCTGAAGGAGGAAGCGCTGACCATCTTCCGCCGCAGGAAAATCGGCTTTGTATTTCAGAGCTACAATCTTGTTCCGGTGCTGAATGTATATGAAAATATCATTCTACCCACTGAACTGGATGGCGGAAAGGTAAACAAGGCTTTTGTGCAGCAGATCGTGCAGACGCTTGGACTGAGCGACCGTCTGGATGCCTTGCCCAATCAGCTCTCAGGCGGTCAACAGCAGCGAGTAGCCATTGCCCGAGCGCTGGCGGCAGCACCCGCTATCATTCTGGCAGATGAACCCACCGGCAATCTGGATTCCAAAACCAGCCAGGATGTATTGAGCCTTTTGAAAGTCACCAGTCAAAAGTTCGCCCAGACAATCGTAATGATCACTCACAACGAAGAAATTGCGCAGATGGCAGACCGCATTATCCGTATCGAAGATGGTCGGATCGTCTCCCAGAACTAACGGGAGGTGGCCACGATGAATGTCAAAAACAGAAAATGTATTCGAAAGCTCAGCTTAAAATCCCTTTATGCGAACCGTCGCCGCAATCTGATCGCCATTTTTGCCATTGCGCTGACAACGCTGCTATTTACTTCCATGTTCACCATTGTCTTGTCGTTGAACGCCAGTTATGAAACCTACCAGTTTCGGCAGGTAGGCGGTTATGCACACGGCACCTTTAAAGATGTTTCCCCCGAGCAGGCGGAACGTATCGCTGCTCATCCAAAGGTGAAGGCTGTGGGGGCACGGAAGGTGATCGGCATCACTGTGGATGGTGTCTTTTCCAAAACGCCTGCAGAGATCAGCTACATGGATGCCAACTGCACCAAATGGAGCTATGCCACCCCTACTACCGGGCGGATGCCCGAAAGCGGCAAAGAAGTAGCCATGGATACGGCAGCGTTGCAGCTGCTTGGCGTAACGCCGGAGCTGGGTGCCGAGGTCACGGTTTCCTATTCCATCACGGACAAGGATCAAACCGCCTTTACTGTAACAGATACCTTTACGCTGGTGGGCTATTGGGACTATGATGAACTAATGCCTGTTCACTACATCAACATCAGCCGTGATTACGCAGATGACATCGAAGCGCAGGCAGTGAAAACAGGGTTACAGCCTTTCCGCACCGATTTGAATGTCATGTTGGCTTCCGGCACAAACATTCAAGGGCAGATGGAGCAGGTGGATACCGATCTTGGTTACACATGGGACAGCTATACTGATCCCAACAGCGTCCGAATCGGCGTCAATTGGGGATATACCTCATCCCAACTGGAGTCGCAGCTCGATCCAGAGCTGATGGTCGCCATAGCAGCTTTTCTGCTGCTGGTGATTTTCACTGGGTATCTTATCATCTATAACATTTTCCAGATCTCTGTTGCGGGGGATATCCGGTTTTACGGACTTCTGAAGACCATTGGCACAACGCCCCGGCAGCTCAAACGCATCATTCGCCAGCAGGCACTTCTGCTTTGTCTGATCGGTATTCCGGCGGGGCTGCTGCTGGGCTATGGCATCGGCGCTGTTCTGGTGCCTGTTGTCTTGCGCTCCACCCAGTTGGATGCAGGCATCACCACCATCAGCACATCGCCTGTGATCTTCCTTGGTTCTATGCTGTTCGCCTTGTTGACGGTGCTCTTGTCCTGTTCCAAGCCCGGCAAAATGGCAGCTAAGGTCTCTCCGGTAGAGGCTACCAAATATACGGATGCGATACAGACTAAGAAAAAACAGCGCAGCACCCGGGGAGCCAAGCTCCATCAGATGGCCTTTGCCAATCTGGGACGAAACAAGAAAAAGACGGTGCTGGTGGTCGTGTCTCTGGCACTGTCGGTGACACTGTTCAATGCGCTGTGTGCCTTTGTGGGAGGCTTCAGCATGGAGAAGTATGTATCCTCCATGACCTGCGCCGATTTTATCGTCAGCACTCCCGACTATTTCCGTTACAACCCGGCAGATGAATTCATCACGCCAGAACAGATTGAGGAGATCGCAGCAAACACAAAGGCCAGTCTTTCCGGCACGGGATATGCTGTGCGAAAACCCGCCTACCTGTGGATGACGGAGGATGCTCTGCGGCAGGACTATGCAAGGTACGAAAGCGCCGAACAGTTGGACAGCCATATGAGCCGTCTGGAGCACCGGGGCAATATGGTGATGGGAGATACCAGAATCGAGGCTCTGGATAACAGTCTGTTTGACAAGCTGCAAGTATTCGACGGAGATATTTCTCCCATGTTGGAGCCGGACAATAACGCCATTGCCATTGCGGTTTCCTTAGATGACTACGGTAATCTGCCCAATCTTGAATACTACCCCAAGGTGGGAGACACGATCACCGTTACCTATGCGGACGATGTGAAATATATCGACAGCCGCACCGGGGAACTCACCGAAGATACACCGGAGGAGTACTTTCAGGCAAAATTGTATGGAGCCAGAGATGTAGAGTACACGGTCTGCGCCTTGGTAGAACTTCCGAATTCCATGAGTTATCGTTATGGTGGTATTGGATATGACGTAGTTTTGTCTGTGGACACCGCACAGAGGGACAGCGGTGGTGCGGTCGTTCCGATGCTCTACTTGTTCGACACAGCGGACGAAGCTGACGAGGCCGAAGCAGAGCAATATCTATCGAAGCTCACGGCCGGTGAGTTTTCGCCCCTGATGTATGAAAGCAAGGCCACGGCTCGGTCTGAGTTTGCTCAGTTCCGGCAGATGTTCCTTCTGATCGGTGGTATCCTTTGTGCTATCATTGGGCTGGTGGGACTCTTAAATTTCTTCAACGCCATGATGACTGGTATTCTTTCCCGCTGCCGGGAATTTGCTGTGCTTCAGGCTGTAGGAATGACGTCCCGACAGCTCAAAACCATGCTGATCTACGAGGGGTTGTTTTACGCAATGTCTTCCGTATCGGTGGCCTTTGTGCTTTCACTGGCGGTGGGACCTCTTGCGGGGAAAATGCTGGGCAGTATGTTCTGGTTCTTTGAGTATCGGTTCACCGTTCTGCCTGTCCTGCTGACAATTCCGGTATTTCTTCTGCTTGGGTGGCTGATTCCCTGCATGATGTATGATAATGCAGCGAAATGCAGCATTGTAGATCAGTTAAGGGATGCTCAATAATTGTTAAGCCAAAATTAGCCCTCTGTCAATGAAAAGGCTGAGGGCTGGAATTCAAATAATAATCAAAGTGACCATTACACTGGCCAGCGGCAAGAAACAGGTCATTTCCGTTACTGTGCAAAAAACAACAGTAAGAACAACAAAGATCACCGGACTGAAATCAAGCGTGACCGTTGCAAGAAATAAAAAACTTACGCTGAAACCGGTCATCGGCCCGATCACTTCCCAGGAGAAGGTTACCTACAGTTCTTCAAATAAGAAGATCGCAACGGTAAGTTCCAGTGGTGTGATCACTGGAAAGAAAAAGGGAACAGCCTATATCACAGTGAAATCTGGAAAGATCCGCAAAAAAGTAAAAGTAGTAGTTAAATAAAAATGATTTAAGCAGGAGCTGCCTTTCATGAATACACATGGAATGGCAGCTCCTTTTTTCATTTTTTGCATGTAGCTTTATTTGCAGAAGTAGATTACGATATTAATAGTTGACCAGGGAGAGAAGAATGATTAGATAATATGTTATAGTGATAATGGAAGCATGGTAACAAAAAAAATTATAAAAATAGAAAAAAAGTGCAACCAAACAGAAAAAAATACGTTCTATATAATAGAAAAGATTAATATGGCACACTGCAAATAACCTATCTGCATAAAAACACTAATATACAGGGGAGAAATGTGATATGGAAGATATACATATTATAAATTTATTTTTAGAAAGATCAGAAGATGCAATTCGCCAGGTAGAAGTAAAGTATGAAAAATTTTGCTTTAAGATTGCATGGAATATTTTATATAACACAGAAGATTCAGAAGAATGCGTAAATGATACGTGGCTGATAACGTGGAATAAGATTCCGCCCAAAACGCCAATAAAATTACCTGCATTTCTTGGAAAAATAACCAGAAATTTGGCATTAGACAATTTCAGAAAGAAAAATGCTTCAAAAAGAGCAGATACACATATGATGGATATTTGTGGTGAAGTGGAAAAACTGGAAAATACAATAAAGGATTATGTGGAAGAGGATATAAAGAAAAAGGAAATTTTGAATATTTTAGAAAAATTTTTAAGTGATTTAAAAGCAGGAGACAGGGATATTTTTGTCAGGCGATATTGGTATATGGATAATATTAAAGACATTGCAAAAAGACATGGATGCTCTGAGACTAAAATTAAATCCAGTCTTTTTCGAAGCAGAAACAGATTATGGGAAGAGGTGAAAGAAATCATATGAAAAAAGAAAACAATTTTTTGGATCTGATGGGAGAAATAGATGAAAAATTTGTTTATGAAGCTTCCTTGCCATGGGAAAAGCGAAATGTTAATTTGAAATTAAAATTAGCAAAGATTGCAGCAGGAGTTGTAATAGCATTATTGATAGGAGGTTTGGGACATCCGCACGAGATAAATGCGGCCTGGGAACAGATTACTTCGTGGATTCAAACTGCATTGGGGATTAATGAAAATGTAGAATCATATATAGATAGTGTTGGAAAAACGATTACTAAAAATGGAATTTCTATTACGTTAGATGAAATTGCTGCTGATAAGGAGAATTTATGGGTGGCAATATCTGACAATATAAATGATTCAAAAGAAAAAGAGACTATTCTACTAACAGAAGTGGAGATAAATGGAAAAGCGGCACAGTTAGATGGAACATATGCTCTGGAGAAAAAGGAGAACGGAGCAGATGGTCAGGTTTGTCATTATAGGTTGGAAGATACAACTATTAAAGATAATACAGCAGATATAAAAATGAAAGTATGGTTATTTGATCCAACAGAAATGGATACTGCAGATACAGAAGATACGGATGACTATATTTTTGAATTTTCATCAAATTGGGAAGAACTGGAGAAGAATACCATAAATGTAAATGTGAATAAAAAAATAAAGATATCTCCAAATCAAAATCTGACGATTTCAAAAATGAGCTTAAACGATTTGGCAAGTACAATTTATGGAAATTTGGATAATAAAGAATATGAAGATTATTATTTAATAGGAACCGACGATAAAGGAAATCAGGGGCTTTATAGAATGACAAATTATGGAGACACAGAGACTGTGTTTGAAGAAAGCAGAAATAATACAAAATATAAAGGAATTTCTCCAGATGCTAAAACGGTGACATTAGAATTATATGTAAATAAAGAAGAAAAAAACAGAACAACATATAAAAAATATGAAACAGGAACAGAAGATACTTACGGAGAAGGCGAAGGACGTGTTTATGAAAGTGATGAAGATCCTCTGGATTTATATAGCCCAGTGGAAGGAAAAATAGAAATTAAAATCAGATGACAAAAGAATAATTTTATCGAAGAGAGGAACAGCCAATATCATCTGCCTTCAGATATTGGCTGTAATATATATGATACATAAAAAATACAAGCAGCAGATAACGATAAGATTCTTATATCAGTCAAGGAAGCCTGTGAACGCACAGGTCTTTCAGAGAAAACCATGAGAACTCTTATGAAGAATAATACCTTCATGGTACGAATTGGGCGAAGAACCCTGATTGATAAGAAAAAATTTCAGAAATGGATAGATCGGCAGTCTTGAAAGGTTTTTGGGGTTGTGTTAAAATTAAGTCCAGTGCCATGCATGATCATCTATTGTTATTAGAAAAAGGATGGTAATGTTATGGAAAAAATCTAAGAGGAAAAGAAATAGGTAAGGGAATCCGACAAAGAAAAGATGGGCGGTAAGAAGCCAGAATCACAATTAAGGGATCTGGCAACCGCCTTTTTCTATCTATGGAACAAATCTTCAGCAGGTGAAAAAGCAAAGAAACATGTATTTGGCGGAAGTTCTCCCAGGTATTCCAGGCTTTGATTCGAGTATGTCCGTTTCAAAATGGTATGAGAAATGGATGGAACTTTATAAGGTTCGGAATCTTAAAGCAACCACGATAAGAAATTATGAAGAAAAGTATGGAAAAGAAAGCTAATTTTACTGATAAAATGACAATTTAGGAAGAGGTTTAAATATTTGGAAAAAGCAAGAAACACTGAAGAAGAGAAAAAAATGGGTCAAAAGTGGGTCAAAAAAAAATATAAGGCATCTGAAACCCGCATAAACACTGGGTTTCCGGCTGATACCAGTACATTATCACCGATGATGAAAGAATACGTAAAGACCAAAGAAGAATACAGCGACTGTATCCTTTTTTACCGTCTGGGCGATTTTTATGAAATGTTCTTTGATGATGCGCTGACTGCATCCAAGGAACTGGAGATCACACTTACAGGAAAAGACTGCGGATTGGAAGAGAGAGCGCCCATGTGTGGCGTTCCTTTTCATGCTGCGGAAACTTATATCAACCGGCTGATCGAAAAGGGCTATAAGGTTGCCATCTGCGAACAGGTAGAAGATCCGAAAAAAGCCAAGGGTCTTGTTAAACGAGAGGTTGTCCGCATTGTCACGCCGGGAACTACTCTGGATACCATGTCACTGGACGAGTCCAAAAACAATTATCTGATGTCCATCGTCTCCATTGGAGAGCATTTTGGCTGTGCAATTGCAGATATCACAACCGGTGACTGTTTTCTCACAGAACTGGATAAACCTCAGAAGCTTCTGGATGAGATCAATAAATTTACACCTGCAGAGATCATCTGCAATGACGCCTTTCTTTTAAGCGGTGTGGATGTAGCGGATCTGAAGGGGCGTCTTGGAATCTGTGTATTTGCTCTGGATCCCTGGTACTTTGACGACCAGCTGTGCCAGAAAACCCTGAAAGAGCATTTTCACGTCGGAAATCTGGAAGGTCTCGGGATCGGAGATTATGACAGCGGGATCATTGCTTCCGGTGCACTGTTCCTGTATCTGAAGGAAACACAGAAAACAGCACTTTCCCATATGGCAAGCATCCGCCCTTACTCTGCTGAAAAATATATGCTCATCGACAGCTCCAGCCGTCGTAACCTGGAGCTTGTGGAAACCATGCGCGAAAAGCAGAAAAGAGGTTCTCTTCTCTGGGTTCTGGATAAAACCAAAACTGCCATGGGTGCAAGAACCCTTCGTTCTTATGTGGAGCAGCCTCTGATCGATGCAGAGGAAATCGAAAAGAGACTTGGTGCCCTGGAAGAACTGAACGCAAAACCTATGGATCGTGATGAGATCCGGGAATACTTAAATCCGATCTACGATCTGGAACGTCTGATAAGCCGTATCAGCTATAAATCTGCCAACCCAAGAGATCTGGTTTCCTTTGCCTCTTCCCTGGAAATGCTGCCTTATATAAAGCAGATCCTTGCAGAATTTAAATCTCCGCTGCTTATGCAGATCAACGAAGACATGGATCCATTGTCAGACATTACCGATCTGATCCGTAATTCCATTGCTGATGATCCGCCCCTTGCCCAAAAGGACGGCGGTATCATTCGGGAAGGTTATAACGAAGATGTGGATAAATTCCGCCGCTCCCGGACAGATGGAAAGAAGTGGTTATCTGAATTGGAAGCAAGAGAGCGGGAACGTACCGGTATTAAGAGCCTGAAGATCAAATATAACCGTGTATTCGGCTATTCCCTGGAAGTTACCAACACCTTCAAGGATCTCGTGCCGGAGGACTATATCCGCAAACAGACCCTTACCAACGCAGAGCGTTACATCACCCAGGAGCTGAAGGATCTGGAGGATCTGATCCTTGGAGCAGAAGATAAGCTTTATGCATTAGAATTTGAACTGTTTTCAGATATCCGTGATCAGGTTGGAGCTGAGGTTGTCCGTATCCAGCGTACTGCAAAGGCAGTAGCTGCTCTGGATGTTTTTGCTTCCCTTGCACTGGTTGCACAGAGGAATAACTTTGTCCGGCCCAAGATCAATGAGACCGGCCTCATTGATATCCGAAATGGCCGCCACCCGGTTGTGGAACAGATGATTGAAAACGATATGTTCATTCCAAATGATACGTATCTTGACAACCACAAAAAACGTATCTCCATTATCACAGGACCGAACATGGCCGGAAAATCCACATACATGCGCCAGACAGCATTGATCGTACTGATGGCACAGATCGGAAGCTTTGTTCCTGCGGACAGTGCGAATATCGGTGTGGTTGACCGGATCTTCACCCGTGTGGGAGCATCCGATGACCTTGCAAGCGGACAGAGTACCTTTATGGTGGAGATGACAGAGGTTGCCAACATTCTTCGTAATGCCACTTCCCGAAGTCTTCTGATCCTGGATGAGATCGGACGTGGAACTAGTACCTTTGACGGCCTTTCCATTGCCTGGGCAGTGATCGAACACATCAGCAACACCAAACTCTGCGGCGCCAAGACCTTATTTGCGACCCATTATCACGAGCTTACCGAACTGGAAGGCAAGCTTTCCGGTGTCAACAACTACTGTATCGCTGTCAAGGAAAAAGGCGACGATATCGTATTCCTGCGTAAGATCGTAAAAGGCGGAGCAGATAAAAGCTATGGTATCCAGGTAGCCAAGCTTGCCGGTGTTCCGGATTCCGTGATCCAGCGTGCCAAGGAACTGGTAGAGGAGCTCAGTGATGCAGATATCACTGCAGCTGTAAAAGATCTAACTGCTCCAAAGAAAAAGCAGAAGATCACCTATGATCAGTTAGATATGGCACAGATGTCACTGTTTGACACGGTACAGGACAATGATATCATTGAAGAGATCAAAAACCTGGAGATCGGGAATCTGACACCAATGGAAGCTTTGAACATTCTCTATAACCTGCAGAACAAAATTAAGAACCGGTGGTGAGACCCTTGAAAAAAATTGCAGTTTTAGACCAGAATACCATTGATAAGATCGCAGCAGGAGAGGTCGTAGAGCGCCCCTCCTCTGTTGTAAAAGAGCTTGTGGAAAATGCCATTGACGCAGGTGCTACCGCTATTACTGTAGAGATCACAGACGGCGGAAAAAAGCTGATCCGTATCACGGACAATGGCTCCGGAATGGATGCAGAGCAGGTTCCGCTTGCTTTTCTCCGCCATGCCACAAGTAAAATTGAAAAAGTAGAAGACCTGACCCACATTGCCTCTCTTGGCTTCCGTGGTGAAGCACTTTCCAGTATTGCCGCCGTCTCCCAGGTGGAGCTGATCACAAAGACTCCTTCCGGGATCAGTGGTACCCGTTATGTGATCGAAGGCGGAAAAGAACAGTCTCTGGAGGAAATGGGGGCACCGGAGGGAACAACATTTCTGATCCGAAACCTCTTTTACAATACACCTGCAAGGAGCAAATTCCTGAAATCCGATATGACAGAAGCCGGTTACATCAATACTCTGATGGAGCAGTTGGCGCTTTCCCATCCGGAAATCTCCTTTAAATATATCCAGAACCGTCAGGTGAAGCTTTCCAGTTCCGGAAACTACAGCGTAAAAGATGTGATCTACAGTGTCTACGGCCGGGAGATCGCCAAGGCGCTTCTGGATGTTTCCTACGAAAATGATTTCATGAAGATCGAGGGCTTTGTGGGGAAACCGGAGATTTCCAGAGGAAACCGTACTTTTGAGAATTATTATATCAATGGCCGATATGTAAAAAACAAGATCATTACCAAGGCCATTGAGGACGGATATAAAGGACTTGTCATGCAGCATAAATTTCCGTTTGTCTCACTTCGGATCGAAATGGACGGCAATGACCTGGATGTTAATGTGCATCCCGCAAAGAGAGAAGTGCGTTTTGCCAGAGAAACCGAAGTTTATACGGCCATTTATGAAACTGTCCGCAAGGTATTGACCCACAGAGAACTGATCCCACAGGTATCTGTTGGAAAAGACGAACCGACATCCCGCACAGAACAGATAAAGCCAGGAAATATTCCGGAGCCTTTTGAAGTAAAACGGCGGCAGGAGATGTACGGTCACCCAAATCGGACGGCAAATATAGCTTCCCATGCTGCACCGACAGCTTCTGAAGTACGTAGTACAGCGCCGGTTCCATCGATACCTTATAATAAGCCAACAAATGGTACCGCCTCCTATGGTTCAGCTGAAACAACTCACAATTCTTCAGCTTCTTCTGCAGATAAATACAAACGTGTGGATTCTCTGCGGGAAAATCCCGTATATGAATCGCAGCCTTTCACAAAAGAAGAAGAGGAAATGTTTTCCGGAACATTAAAAGACGGAAGAAATGAAAATTCCGCTACAGAAACAGCAGATTATGAAGTGATTTCTGAAAAGCCTGCTGAATCGGCACCTCCTGAGGTAGACAACGAGCCGATCAAATCGCAGGAACAGGAACCGCCAAAACAGCTGGAACTGTTCGAAGAACGGCTTCTTGCTCCTGAATCCAGAAGCCGCCACAGACTGATCGGACAGCTGTTTGATACCTACTGGCTGGTACAGTTTGAGGATAATTTTTATATCATTGACCAGCATGCTGCCCATGAAAAAGTATATTATGAGCGATTCGTAAAGCAGTTTCAGTCCCAGAACATCCAGTCCCAGTATGTAAGTCCCCCACTGATCGTTTCACTCAGCCTTGAGGAGGAGAATCTGCTGAAGGCAAACAAAAAGTATTTCCGGGATTTCGGCTTTGAGATCGAACCCTTTGGCGGAAGGGAGTACAGTATCAGTGCGGTTCCCTCCAGCCTTCTGGGAATGACAGAAGAAGAGCTGTTTCTGGAAATGCTGGACCATCTCACTGCAGACGGTTCCAAGGATGCCTTTGAAATTTTTGCCTCAAGGCTTGCGACCATGGCCTGTAAGGCTGCTGTAAAAGGCAATCATTCCATGTCGCCTCAGGAAGCTGATAAGCTGATCGATGAATTATTGACACTGAAAAATCCTTATAACTGTCCTCATGGAAGACCAACGATCATTGCCATGAGTAAGACAGAAATCGAAAAAAAATTCAAACGTATCGTGTAAGATACTTAACATAAACGGAGGAAATATATGAAAAAACCTCTTATCGTCCTTACCGGGCCTACTGCCGTGGGAAAAACAAAGCTTTCCATTGCCCTTGCAAAAGCAGTAAACGGAGAGATCATTTCCGCGGATTCCATGCAGGTTTACCGCCATATGGATATCGGTTCCGCCAAGATCACGCCGGAAGAAATGGATGGCGTCCCACATCATCTGGTGGATGTACTGGAGCCAACAGAAGATTTTAACATTGTCCTTTTTCAGCAGATGGCAAAAGATGCCATGGACAAAATTTATGACAAAGGTCGGATTCCGATCCTGGTAGGCGGCACAGGATTTTATATTCAGTCTGTGACCAGAGATATTGATTTTACCAGCTCCGACCAGGATGAACATTACCGCAGGGAGCTGGAAGAGCTGGCAGAGCAGAAGGGGCCTGCATTTCTCCATGACATGCTTGCCAAGGTCGATCCCAAGTCAGCCGAAGATATCCATGAGAACAATGTCAAGCGGGTGATACGTGCCCTGGAATTTTATAAACAGAACGGTACCAGGATCTCCGAACATAATGAAGAACAGAAGGAGCATACCAGTCCCTATGCACTGGCTTATTTCGTCCTGAACGCACCACGCCCACTTCTCTATGAACGCATTGACACAAGAGTGGACGAAATGCTGAAAAACGGTCTGACAGAAGAAGTTAAAAAGCTTCGGGAGATGGGCTGCCACAGGGGAATGGTTTCCATGCAGGGGCTTGGCTATAAGGAAATCCTGGACTGGATGGACGGAAACTATTCTTATGAGGAAGCCGTAAGGGTCCTGAAACGTGACACCAGACACTTTGCCAAACGTCAGCTTACCTGGTTCCGCAGAGAAAGCGAAGTAACCTGGGTAGATAAAGATAACTTTGATTACGATGACAGCAGGATCCTTTCCTACATGCTTTCTGTATGCAGGGAAAAGGGAATCCTCCCTGCCAAATAAAATAAAAAAGGAAAAATGATCATGAAAGAATTATATGCACAGCTTGGAATCTCTTCTGCAGTTTACGATTTCGGTAAATCTGTGGAAGATTCCCTGAAAGAACGTTTTGAGAAATTTGATAAGACTGCCGAATACAACCAGATGAAGGTTATCCGCGCCATGCAGAAGAACCGTGTCAGTGAGGCTTGTTTCGGAGCTTCCTCCGGTTATGGCTACAACGACCTTGGCCGCGAGACTCTGGAGCAGGTCTATGCCGATACCTTCCACACAGAAGCCTGCCTGGTACGCCCGCAGATCACCTGTGGAACTCATGCACTTGCCATTGCTCTCTTCGGAAACCTGCGCCCCGGTGACGAGCTTCTTTCCCCTGTAGGAAAGCCTTACGATACCCTGGAAGAAGTGATCGGTATCCGCCCGTCCAATGGTTCCCTTGCGGAATATGGCGTAAAATATCGTCAGGTGGATCTTCTCGAGGATGGTACCTTTGATTATGAAAACATTAGAAAAGCAGTCAATGAAAAAACAAAGCTGGTAACCATCCAGCGTTCCAAAGGCTATCAGACCCGTCCTTCTTTCTCCGTAAAACAGATCGGTGAGCTGATCTCTTTTGTAAAAAAGATCAAGCCGGATGTGATTTGCATGGTAGATAACTGCTACGGAGAATTCGTAGATACCATCGAGCCCAGTGATGTAGGTGCAGATATCATGGTCGGCTCCCTGATCAAAAATCCAGGTGGCGGCCTTGCTCCTATCGGTGGTTATATCGCAGGAAGAAAAGACTGTGTGGAAAATGCCTCCTACCGTATGACCTGCCCGGGACTGGGCATGGAAGTCGGTGCAACTCTTGGTGTAAACCGTTCTCTGTATCAGGGATTTTTCCTTGCACCGATGATCACCAAAGGAGCTTTAAAGGGCGCTGTTTTTGCAGCGAACATTTATGAAAAGCTTGGTTTCCCGGTAGTTCCCAACAGCACAGAGCCACGTCAGGATATCATCCAGGCGGTCACTCTCGGAACACCGGAGGGTCTTGTAGCATTCTGCCAGGGTATCCAGGCTGCTGCACCGGTAGACAGCTTTGTAACACCGGAGCCGTGGGATATGCCGGGATATGACAGCCAGGTGATCATGGCAGCAGGTGCTTTCATCCAGGGTTCTTCCATCGAGCTTTCTGCCGATGGTCCTATGAAACCGCCTTATGCAGTTTATTTCCAGGGTGGTCTCACCTGGGAGCATGCAAAGCTGGGAATCCTGAAATCTCTTCAGTATATGGTTGATAAGGAACTTGTGAGATTATGAAAAAATCCGAAGGACCGGACTTAAAAAAACAGATCTTTGTCATAGGAGCCGGTGCTTCCGGTCTTATGGCAGCTATTCAGGCTGCTGTATACGGAGCTGCAGTTACGGTTCTGGAACAAAATGACCGTCCCGGCAGAAAAATCTGTGCTACGGGAAACGGCCGTTGTAATATGACGAACCTGAATCAGGATAAAAACGCTTACCGGGGATCTCATCCTGAATTTGCCAAAGATGCCCTGGCACAGTTTCCTGTGGAAAAAACTCTGAAATTCTTTCAGGAACTGGGAATCTGTACCACAGACCGCAGCGGATGGATCTATCCCCGAAGCAACCAGGCACAGAGTGTGGTAGATGTTCTTGTCATGAAGGCACGCAGCCTGAAGGTAAAGCTGAAAACCAATCAGACCGTTACCGGCGTGTCTTTTGCAGACGGACAGTGGAAGATCCATACGGACGGATGGACCTACAGTGGTGATGCCGTGATCCTTGCAAATGGTTCCCGTGCGTCTTCCGTTGCAGGTTCCTGCGAAAGCGGATATGAAATTGCAAAAAGTCTCGGACATCATCTGATCGAACCCCTTCCAGCTTTGACAGCTCTGAAATGTAAGGGAAATTCTTTTTCCGGCTGGAGTGGTGTACGGACAGAAGGTAAGATAACACTTTATATAGACGGCACACCGACAGTTTCCCAGCAGGGAGAACTGCAGCTTACCGATTACGGTGTATCCGGGATCCCGGTATTCCAGATTTCCCGCTATGCTATCCGTGCCGTCCATGAAAACAAAAATGTGGAGCTTTCCATAAATTTTTTTCCGGAACTGAACCGGAAAGAGCTGGAAGAATACCTGGAGCACAGAAAAGCAGCCTGCCCTTACAAAACAGAAAAAGAACTTCTCATCGGACTTTTTCCTGAAAAACTGATCCGTGTTTTATGTGCACAGAAGGATCTTATCCGCGGAATCACCGATTTTCGTCTCCCGGTAAAAAACGGCCTTTCCTTTGAACAGGCACAGGTTTGTTCCGGTGGAGTGGATACGTCTGAAGTTCACAGCAAAACCATGGAGTCCAGACTTCATAAAGGTCTTTATTTTGCCGGAGAGCTCCTTGACATTGACGGTACCTGCGGAGGTTATAACCTGCAGTGGGCATGGTCAAGCGGAGCTGCCGCCGGTATCTGGGCAGCAAAGGAGGAAGAAAAATGATCCGGATCACACAGCTGAAGCTTCCCATCACTCATACAGAAGAGCAGCTTCACCGAAAAATAGCAAAAATGCTTCGTCTTGGAAATCAGCCGCTCACCTATGAGATTCGAAAACAATCTCTGGATGCCCGGCACAAAGAGGACAAAAAATTTGTCTACACTGTAGATATTAAACTGGATAACGAATCCCGTGTTCTCAAAAAGGTTCACGATAAAAATATTATGTTAACCTATGAGAAGAAATATCATTTTCCCTCATCTGGCTCTGAAACTCTTTCCCATCGTCCTATAGTGATCGGAAGCGGACCTGCAGGATTATTCTGTGCCTGGTACCTGGCCAAAGCCGGGTACTGTCCACTGGTACTGGAACGGGGAGAAGAAGCAGACAAACGCCAGGAAACCGTGGAAAATTTCTGGAAAAACGGCATCCTGGATCCGGATTCCAATGTACAGTTCGGAGAGGGCGGTGCAGGGACTTTTTCCGATGGAAAGCTGAATACTCTGGTAAAAGATACTTTTGGAAGAGGAAAGGAAGTTCTTTCCCGATTTGTGGAGGCAGGAGCTCCCTCTGAGATCCTTTACCAGCAAAAGCCTCATCTTGGCACAGATCAGCTTGTAGGTATCGTTCAGTTTATGCGTCATCAGATTGAAGAAATGGGCGGGGAATTCCGTTTTCGTTCCACAGTAACTGATCTGATGATCCGTGACCGGAAGCTTAATGCAGTCATTGTCAATGCAAAAGAGGAAATACCGGCAGAAATCTGCATTCTTGCTCCCGGCCACAGCGCCAGAGATACGTTTGCCATGCTGGAAAAACACAATATTAACATGGAGCCGAAATCTTTTGCAGTGGGGGTACGTGTGGAACATCCGCAGACCATGATCAACCAGGATCTTTACGGGGAACCGGAAAACGACCGTCTGGGTGCATCCAGCTACAAGGTTACCCATACACTGGAAAACGGACGTGGCGTTTATTCTTTCTGTATGTGTCCCGGCGGATATGTTGTAAATGCATCTTCTGAAGAAGGTATGCTTGCAGTGAATGGTATGAGCTATCAGGCACGTGACAGCCATAATGCCAACAGTGCTATCATCGTTACGGTAAACCCTTCTGATTTTCCTGAAGAGGGAGTTCTCGGCGGAATCGCTCTGCAGCGAAAACTGGAGCGCGCAGCCTGGGAAGCCGGAAACGGAAAAATTCCGGTACAGCTTTTCAAAGATTACTGTACCCATCAGAAAAGTACCAGGCTTGGAGATGTGATCCCCTGTATAAAAGGAGCTTATACACTTACCGATGTCCGCAGTATTTTCCCGAAAGAGATCGGCGATTCCATTGAAGCAGGAATCCATGCTTTTGGAAAAAAGCTTTCCGGTTTTGACCGACCGGATGCATTGCTGGAAGGAGTAGAAAGCCGTACCTCTTCTCCTGTACGGATCGTTCGGGAACCGAAAAAGCTCACTTCCAATATAGAAGGGATCTACCCCTGCGGAGAGGGCGCCGGTTACGCCGGAGGCATTACATCCGCAGCGATGGACGGGATCAAGGTGGCAGAAGCAGTCGCTTCTGTTTATGCCCTGCCTGTAAACAAAATGTGAAAAAAGTGGAAATTTCCGGGATAGAGTGTACATCCCTGCTTTTTTATGCTAAAATAACTTCTGCAATTTTGCATCCCCTTCTTCGAGAGCGAAAAGGGAAATCATATGAAAGATACTATAATGGAAATGCCAGATTATCAGCGTCCGTATGAAAAATGTCTGCGGGAAGGAGAACAGTCCTTAAGCGATCGAGAGCTTCTTGCCGTGATCCTGCGCTGTGGCGTACAGGGATCCAGTTCCCTGACTCTGGCAGATAAAATCCTGAATTTATCGAAACAGACCGGATACAGTGGCCTGCTTGGACTGTTTCATATTTCCATGCAGGAACTGATGAAGATCCATGGAATCGGTAAGGTAAAAGCCATACAGCTGAAATGTATCGGGGAACTTTCCAAGCGTATGGCAACCGCAGCTGCAAAACCGGAATTATCTTTTCACCATCCGGTAACCATTGCGAAGTATTATATGGAGCGGCTCCGGCATGAAGAGCAGGAATTGCTTTACTGCATGATGCTGGACGGACATAACCATTTGTCGGGTGAACAGCTTTTAAGCCGCGGTACAGTCAATGCCACACTGATCACACCAAGAGAAGTCTTTGTAGAAGCTGTAAAGTATCGGGCGGTGAACCTGATCCTGGTCCACAATCATCCAGGAGGCGATCCCTCCCCCAGCCAGGCTGATCTGGATGTTACAGAACGGATCTATCATTGTGGTGAACTCCTCGGCATCCATCTTCTGGATCATATCATTATCGGTGATCACAGGTATGTCAGTTTCCGCGAAAAAGGGATTTTTGATGAATATACTTAAGTGAAGGGACAGATTTATGCTTTTTAGAAATAATTACGGAGTAGACCTTGGAAGCAGCTCTGTAAAAGTCTATTCATTTTTCAGAAACAAAAGTTACATAGAAAAGAACATGGTAGCCTACAGAGGACGCCGGATCCTTGCCATAGGGAACGAAGCTTATGAAATGTTTGAAAAATCACCTGCAGATATTTCCGTAAATTCTCCTATGGCTTTCGGTATGCTGGCAAATCTGGAATTGCAGGAGATCGTCCTTTACAGCATGATAAAAAAAATCGATCATACATCCGGTCTCGGAGCAGACATGTATTTCTCCGTACCACTTGATATGACTGCTATCGAAAAGAGGGCATACTATCATCTGGTCAATGGTCACTGGCTGCGGAAAAACCGTGTTTTTATGGTGGAGGCCCCTATTGCAGATGCCATTGCCATGGGAATCGACCCTGAAAAGAATCAGGGCAGCATGATCGTAAACATCGGTGCACAGAGTACAGAGTTTTCCATCATAACCGACGGCAAGATCATCATTAGCCGTAAGATCCCCATCGGAGGCAGACAGATGAACGAATCTATCTGCAGCGAGATCCGAAAACATTATAATCTTCAGATTGGAACACGAACTGCAAAACGTCTGAAAGTAGTTATGGGAAGACTGAATGATCAGAAAAAAGAAGCCCGAAAAGTAGTCGGGATCGACAGTATTTCCGGACTTCCACGAGAAGAAGTTATTTCTGCCTACGTTGTTAATGAAGGGATCGCCAACTGTGTGAATCAGATCGCAGCAGAGATGAAATCTTTTCTGGAACGTACCCCGCCACAGATTGCTTATCATATCGCAAAAGAGGGCATTTATCTGACCGGCGGCAGTACACGGCTTCCTTATATAGATAACTATCTGGCTAGCTATACAGGATTTGCCTTTAATCTTTCTGATCTGTATGAAACTTCTGCAGCATACGGCCTGGAAAAGATCATCCGCGACAGAAACCTGCGCAAATGGGCCCAGCCGGTAAAGCAGAAAAAACTGTAAAGGGGCATATATAATGAAAAACATCCGAAAAAAAGTGCGTTTTCATTTTAATTTAAAAAGTAAACATCTTCTGGTAATCATGACACTTTTCTGTGGAAGCTGCATTGTAGCTACAGCAGCCTCCGGAACCTCTTCCGCACCACTTCAGGAGGCAGCCGGTTTTCTTATCGTTCCCTTTGAAAAGGGGATCGCCGGTGTCAGCGATATATTTGGAAATGTAAAAAACAATCTTCGTGATAAACAGGACGTGCTTCAGGAAAACGAAGAGCTGAAAAGTCAGATCAACAGTCTTACGGAACAGAATAACATCCTGATCCAGGACCAGACAGAGCTCACACGCCTGAAGGAACTTTACGATCTTGATCAGGAATATACCGACTATCCCAAGGTTGCCGCAAGGATAATCTCCAAAGATCCCGGAAACTGGTATGATACCTTTATGATCAACAAAGGCAGTAATAACGGGATCCGGGTTGATAACAACGTGATCGCCGGAAAGGGTCTTGTGGGTATCGTTACAGAAGTGGGACCTTCCTGGGCTACTGTCCGTTCCATCATCGATGACAGCAGCAATGTCAGTGCCATGGCAGTCAGTACTTCCGACAACTGCGTTGTCACTGGAGATCTGAAACTGATCGATGAAGGCAAATTAAGCTTTGAGCAGCTTTACGATCAGGATAACAAGGTAACAGTCGGAGAACGTATTGTCACCTCGAACATCAGTGAAAAATATGTGGAAGGACTGTTTATTGGTTATGTCAGTGAGATCCAGCAGGATCCCAATAACCTGACAAAAACAGGTACGATCGTTACACCGGTTGATTTCGGTCATCTGAAAGATGTATTTGTGATCACCACCAATAAACAGGACGCGATAGACAAATCGGAGGATGCGTCCAATGAAAAATAGGATTATATTATTTATCACTATCATTGTCTGTTTTCTCCTTCAGTGCACAGTAATGGACCGTATTTCCATTGGATCCATCACTCCAAATCTGCTTTTGATCCTGTGTGTATCCATGGGACTTATGCGTGGAAGAAAAGTCGGTCTGTGGACTGGATTTTTTTCCGGGCTTTTCGTCGATCTCTTTTATGGATCATTGTTTGGATTTTATGCACTGATCTATATGTATATAGGTTTTATCAGCGGCTATGCATTCCGCAGTTTTTATGATGATGATCTGAAAGTTCCGCTTTTTCTTGTAGCAGGAACAGATCTTCTTTATAATCTGGCTGTGTATGGCCTCCAGTTTCTGCTCAGAGGCCGTCTTGGATTCTGGACCTACATATACAGGATCATTATCCCCGAGATTGTATATACGGTTTTTCTCACCATCATCGTATACCGGGTATTTTACTGGATCAACTACCACTTAATGGATACTGTAAGGAAAGAAAGTGAGTCTATTTGGGAATTAAAATAAAAAAAATCATCAAAAAAATCCGTCTGAAACGTACTACAGTTCTTGTGATCGTATTTATTTTTCTGTCATCTGTCCTGGTCCGGCAGCTTTTCAGTCTGCAGATCATACAGGGAGAGGATTACATCAGTAAATTTCAGACACGTACCACCAAAACACGCGTGATCAAAAGCACCCGTGGTAATATTTATGACCGTAACGGCACAGTTGTCGCCTCCAATGTACTTGCATATTCTGTCACATTCGAAGATAGCGGTACATACAACAGCACCAGAGAAAAGAATCTGACTCTGAACGGTATCGCCTACCAGGTATTACAGATTCTTTCCAAAAACGGGGACAGCTTATCTGATAATTTTCATATTACCGTCAATGATCATGGCGACTATGCTTTTGATGTAGATGAAGGATTTACTCTTAACCGTTTCCGTGCGGATATTTACGGAGAAGCACAGATTGATGATCTCAGTGAGGAGCAGAAAAACGCAACCGCAGCCCAGATCATGGATCATCTTACCGGAAGCAGCGGATTTTCTATCGTTCTTTACGGAAAAGATGCCTACACCCCGGAAGAACTTGCCGCACATTCTCTTCCGGAAGAGCTTACCAAACAGGAAATCCTCGAAATTGCGATCATGCGCTATCAGCTGAACACCAACAGTTTCAAGAAATATATGCCGGTGACCATTGCAACAAATGTCAGTGAAAAATCTGTGGCAGCCATAAAAGAAAATCAGGCCGCTCTCCAGGGTATTGACATTGTAGAAGATTCCACCAGAAAATATGTGGACGATGAGAGTATGGCGCCGATCCTCGGTTACACAGGCCAGGCCTCTTCTGAGGAATTGGAAACCCTTCGTAAGGATAATCCTGATTATTCCAATGATGCGGTTGTTGGAAAAGCCGGAATCGAACAGTATATGGAGCTTGAACTTCAGGGAAAAGACGGAGAAGAAACGGTCACAGTTGATAATCTTGGTAAAGTCCTTGACATCGACAATTCTAAAACTGTTGATCCTGTGGCCGGAAACGATGTTTATCTGACCATTGATTCCGACTGGCAGAAGAGTATTTACCAGATCCTGGAACAGCGTGTTGCTGGTATTGTCCTCTCTAAACTGACACCGAATAAAAGCTTTGATTATGAAGCAGAGAAAGATGCAAGTAAGATCACCATCCCAATCTATGATGTATACAATGCACTGATCGCAAACAGTGTGATCGATATCAATAAATTCAGTGATGCAGATGCTTCCGACACAGAAAAAAATTTATACGTCAAATTTCAGCAAAAACAGCAACAGGTTTTTGATACAATAAGTAACAGGCTGACAGGCGACAATCCTCCAGCCTATAAGGATGAAGATACGCAGATGCAGGAATATCTTACCTATATCTGTGATGATCTTCTTACCAATACCTTGAAGGTACTGAAAAGTGATTCCATTGATACCGCGGATGAAACATACAAAGCCTGGAAAAATGATCAGAGTATCAGTCTGAAGGATTATCTGAACTACGCTGCCAGTCAGAACTGGATCGATATTTCCCAGATCTCAACCTCCGGAGAATATCTGGATTCTGAAGAGATCTATCAGGCTCTTACCGCCTATATCATTGATTACCTGAAAACAGATACAGGCTTTTCAAAGCTTCTGTATAAATATATGCTTCAGGAAGACACCATCAGTGGAGAAGATCTGTGTCTTGTTCTCTATGAACAGGGCGTTCTTTCCAAAGAAGACGAGCTGTATCAGACAATGGCCTCCGGTGGTCTTGATGCCTACACCTTCATGTATCGCAAGATCGCAAATCTTGAGATCACACCGGCCCAGCTTGCGTTGGCTCCGTGCTCTGCATCTGCGGTGATCACAGATACTACAACCGGAAATGTTCTCGCATGTGTTTCCTATCCGGGATATGATAATAATCGTCTGACCAACAATATGGATACTGATTATTATGCAAAGCTTTCCACAGATCTTTCCAGCCCGTTCTTCAACAAGGCAACACAGCAGAAGACGGCTCCAGGATCTACCTTAAAGATCTTATCTACTGTTGCCGGCATGTCTGAGGGCGTAATAGATGATGGCACATATATTGAATGTACAGGAAGCTTTGACCTTGTAACACCTCCGATCAACTGCTGGAATAAACAGGGCCACGGTTCTCTTGATATCCGTGAAGCCATTGAGCAGTCCTGTAACGTATTTTTCACTACGATTGGTTTCGAACTTGGTAAAGATTCCGAAGGTAACTTTTCTGAAGCCAGAAGTCTTGGAATGCTTCAGAAATATGCTTCCCTCATGGGATTGGATCAGAAAACCGGCATTGAAATTTCCGAAGCTTCTCCGCAGGTTTCTGACAAAAACGCCGTCCCTTCCTATATTGGACAGGGTACCAATGCGTTTACGACCAGCCAGCTTGCACGTTATGCGTCAACGATCGCCACTTCCGGTACGATCTATAAGCTTTCCCTTCTGGACCGTGTGACGGATTCCAAAGGAAAACTTATAAAGGAATATCCTTCCGAAACAGCTGGACAGCTGGATCTTTCCAGCAATATCTGGGATGACATCCATGACGGTATGTATCGTGTGGTGCAGACTCATGATCAGTTTAACAGACTTGGAGTTGAAGTAGCAGGAAAAACCGGTACTGCCGAGATTGACTATTATCATCCGAACAATGCACTTTTTATCGGATATGCGCCTGTTTCTGATCCCAAGTACGCAATATCTGTACGAATCGCAAACGGATATGCATCCGGTAATGCCTGCCTTGCAGCTAATGATATCTTTAAATACATTTTCGGACTTGCAGATGAAAGCACCATTCTCACTGGCTATGCAGCAAGCGATACCAGTAATGTATCGAATGACTAAACAAACTTTATGAGGATACCAGAAGTGTGGAACATTTTATAGGAGGAATCAGAAAACATGAGTGAAGTCATTGTCATTACATCTGGAAAAGGCGGTGTTGGAAAAACCACCACCGTGGCAAATATCGGGACCGGACTGGCTGCCATGGGAAAAAAGGTTGCAGTTGTAGATACCGATATCGGACTCCGAAATCTGGATGTTGTCATGGGACTGGAGAACCGTATTGTTTATAATCTGGTTGATGTGATCAATGGGAGCTGCCGCCTGAAACAGGCACTGATCCGGGATCGTCGGCATTCAGAACTGTATCTTCTTCCGTCTGCCCAGACCAAGGACAAAACTGCCGTATCTCCGGAACAGATGATCAAGCTTACCGATGATCTCCGGGAAGAATTCGATTATGTCCTTCTGGATTGTCCGGCAGGAATTGAACAGGGATTCAAAAATGCAGTAGCCGGAGCGGACCGTGCACTGGTCGTGACCACACCGGAAGTTTCCGCGATCCGGGATGCAGACCGTATCATCGGGTTGCTGGAGTCCGGAGGGCTCCGTGATATCCGGCTGATCATCAACCGGCTTCGACCGGAAATGATCGCCAGAGGTGATATGATGTCCGTAGAAGATGTGTTGGAAATCCTGGCTGTAGATCTGATCGGTGCGATCCTGGATGATGAACAGATCGTAATCTCCACAAATCAGGGAGAACCTTTATCCGGAAAAAATTCCCAGGCAGAAGAAGAGTATCGCAATATCTGCCGGAGGCTTATGGGCGAAGAGGTCCCTTATGTTACTGTGCGTCGAAAAAATGGTGTATTCCACCGTCTTGGCAGCATTTTTCGAAAATAACAGACGCTTTGCTGTCTGACATTTTTCATCACAGGAGGAATGATTATGGGATTTTTCTCCGGGAAAAACCACTCTGCAGGCTATGCACGCGACAGGATGAAGCTTCTTCTTGTATCGGAACGCATAGACTGTTCTCCACAGATGATGAAGCTTTTACGGAACGATCTGATACATGCCGTAAAAAAATACGTTGTAATTGATGAACCAGGGGTGACCATACAGATCACACAGGAACCACCTGTTCTGCATGCAGTCATACCCGTACTTAAGAAAAGAGATGCATAATTTATGATTAAACAGTATAAGCTGCGGTTTTACAATTTTCGACTGGTGATCTTTCTCCTGGCGATCAGCTTTATTGGAATTCAGCTTGTAGGAACAGCTGCCGACTACCTTCGCACACGTCAGCTTCTGGGTGTGATCATCGGTGTAGTCTTTATGCTGATCCTTTCACTGATGGATTATTCCTGGCTGCTGAATTTTCAATGGATCATGTATGGATTTAATATCGTTATGCTTCTGGCTGTCCGGTTCTTCGGATCCAGCGCCAATGGTGCTGCCAGATGGGTGGATTTAGGTTTTATCCGTTTCCAGCCTACCGAGCTTTCAAAGATCATCATCATCCTGTTTTTTGCCAAATTTTTTATGGATCATGAGGAAGATCTGAATACCTTAAAGACTCTGATACAATCAGCTGTCCTTCTGGTCATCCCACTGATGCTGATCTATGTACAGCCGGATATGAAAAACACCATCACCGTAACAGTCCTGTTCTGTATTCTGATCTACATCGCAGGACTTAGTTATAAGATCATCGGAGGTGTAGCCTTGATCGCGATTCCTCTGGCCATCATCTTTCTGTCCATTATCGTGCAGCCGGATCAGAAACTGATACAGGATTACCAGAGAAACCGTATCATGTCATTCCTGTATCCGGAGAACGAAGAATACGCAGATGATATTGAACAGCAGAACAACTCAAAAACAGCCATCGCCTCCGGAGAGCTTGTGGGACGTGCTTTCAGTAATGACACCAGTGTTACATCCGTAAATGATGGAAACTTTGTTTCTGAGAATCAGACCGACTTTATTTTTGCGGTGGCTGGAGAGCAGTACGGATTTATCGGCTGTACTCTGATCGTACTGCTGCTGTTTCTGATCACCTTTGAATGTATCCGTATGAGCCTGCGGGCCAAGGATCTTGCCGGTAAGATCATATGCTGCGGTGTTGGAAGCATTGTTTCCATACAGAGCTTCATCAACATCTGTGTTGCTACCGGCCTTGCACCAAACACAGGTACTCCGCTTCCTTTTGTAAGCTATGGTCTTACTTCTCTGATCAGTCTGTTTATGGGTATGGGACTTGTTCTCAATGTAGGACTGCAGAGCAGTGCATATAATAAAGAATTACAGAAAAAAGGTCAGAAATCGGATACCTACTTTCGGAAAGAGGAATACTTATGACACGTAAAGAACCTGTAAAAAATCATATACGTTCTGGCAATCCTTCCAGAGGTCAGGCTTCCCGGGCTGCACATACAGCTTCCAAGGGGACAAAAACAACTTCCATGCCGTCTGACAGGACTGTTTCTGCCAGACGTAAAGCTCAAAATACCCGGATGAAACGGATGCGTCGTAAAAGGATCCGCAACACCATTTTTCTCCTTCTTCTGCTGATCGTACTATGCACAGCTGGCGGTTTTGGTGTTTACATGCTGAAGGGCGGAGATTTTTCCACTCCTGCAAATTCTTTCAATGCATTCTCCGAGTTTGATAATACTCTGACTTCCAAAGAAGAGCAGCGCGCGGCAGGTTTCGCCCATGATCTCTGTGTTGTTACAAAAGATGTTGCTCTGGATTCTGTCAGTCTGGATGACAGCCAGTCCGGTGTGCTTCTGAATCTCAGTGATAAAAAGGTACTCTATGCAAAAGGTGCCTACAACAAGGTTTATCCTGCCAGCATCACAAAGATCATGACAGCTATGCTTGCACTGAAATATGGAAACATGGACGATACAGTAACGATCTCACAGGAGAATGTTACCCTGGAATCCGGTTCTCAGGTAGCTGGTTTCCAGGCGGGAGATCAGGTTACCATGGATCAGCTTCTTCATTGTCTTCTTGTTTATTCTGCCAATGATGCAGCATCTGCCATTGCGGAACATATAGGTGGATCAACAGATAAATTTGTAGAGATGATGAACAGCTTTGCTGCAGAACTTGGCTGTACAGGAACTCACTTTACCAATCCCCATGGTCTTCAGGACGAAAATCATTATACAACGCCTTATGACATTTATCTGATGCTGAAAGAAGCCTTGAATTATCCGGAGTTTACAGACATCACACAAATGGCATCTTATACAGTTAGCTATAAGCATTCCGATGGCTCCGATGCAAGTGCTACCTTACCCGCTACAGATCATTATCTTACCGGAGAGGCAGCAACTCCTAAGGATGTCACTATCCTTGGAGGAAAAACAGGAACAACCGATAAAGCCGGTAACTGTCTGGCACTTTTAAGCCAGAATGCTTATGGGAAGCCATTTATTTCCATCGTCATGGGTGCGTCCTCAAAGGATGTTCTTTATCAGGAAATGACATCCTTGCTCCAGAACATCAACTGACAGGATTCCATACAAAAAACAAAAAAGCAGATCTGTTTGAAATTTTATTTCGCAGATCTGCTTTTTTATTCTTTTTTTTACATTCAGTTAATTTCTACTGTATCATCGGTGCCATCACTGCCGGTATCTTCGGTCTCACTGCTATCAAGATCCGTATCCGAAGTACCACTGTAATCATTGTCATCGACCACTTCACCTGAGCCACTGTCCGGATCTTCATAATTGCCTGCGTCTTCACCGGTTCCACCTGAAGTATCCGAGGTATCTACTCCATTGGCTTCACTATCCGTATTGCCGTCGTAAGAATTATCACCTGGATCATAAGTCGGCTCTTCCGTATAGGAATCTCCGTCCCCAGTATCGTCAGAACTCTCGGGCTCACTGCTGTAGCTGTCCTCTGTATAGATTGGAAAATCCGCATCAGCAGTTCCCTCTGATGTAGAATCTGTAACAGGCTCCGCCGCATTATTATCCGGAATAGCAGTAAGATGAGAAACCGTTCCATCCTTTGGGACGACGATATAGATTCCCAGCATCACGATACATAATGCCATGGCCAATCCGGCAATCTTCATTTCTTCCATATGTTTCATCGCTGATGATCTCCCTGTCGTTTTTTTGTATTATAGCACAGAATCACTCATATTTGTAAAACAGCCATGTATTTCTTTTGTTTTTCTGTAACAGTTCCCGAAATTTATTTCGCGATCATATAGACACACTTTCTCTGGGTGTTTATAATAAATAATCATATTTATTCATAAGCTTAAAGAAAGGCGTAACATTTTATGGGCGACTGCATTACCACATACACTGGAAAACATTTTGATCCGACACATCCGGACGAAGAGCTGATCTGCATTGAGGACATTGCACACGCACTTTCTCTTCTATGCCGCGGAAATGGTCATGTAAGGACTTTTTTCTCTGTAGGGCAGCACTGCATCCTCTGTGCCAAAGAAGCCGAAGCACGTGGCTATTCCGGCCGTCTTATACTGGCGTCCCTTCTTCACGATGCCAGCGAATGTTATATGTCCGATGTTCCAAGACCATTTAAGAAAAGTCTTCCTGAGTATCGGAAACAGGAGGAAGCTCTTTTAAACATTATCTATCAGAAATATCTGGGATCCGGACTTTCTGCCATAGAAGAGCAGAAGCTGAAGGAGATCGACAATGACCTGCTCTGGTATGACCTGAAATATCTTCTGAATGAAACACCGGACACTCCAAAACCGGTTGTCCATGTTCCGATCCAATACCGGCAATACCCTTTTTCACAGGTAGAAGAGGAATATCGGAACCTTTTTGATCAGCTGTCTGCAAAAATCTGTAAATAGATATAACAGACACACTTTATACAATTGAAAGAAGAACCCTATATGGAACGATTGATTTTTCATGTTGATGTAAACAGTGCTTTTCTTTCCTGGGAAGCAGCAAAAAGAGTAAAGATGGGACTTCCGGATCTGAGAGACATCCCTTCCTGTATTGGCGGAGACCCCAGTAAACGTACCGGCATCGTTGTCGCCAAGTCCATTCCTGCAAAAAAATACGGAATCCAGACAGGAGAGCCTATGGCTATGGCTTTTCGCAAATGTCCGAATCTTGTGGCCGTTCCATCTGACTTTGAATTATACGATAAATGTTCCAGAGCCTTCAAAAAAATCTGTGGGTCCTATGCACCGGTAATGGAATCCTTTTCCATTGATGAGGTTTTTCTGGATATGACCGGAACCTCCTATATTTACCCGGATCCAGTGGCAACTGCCCATGAGCTGAAGGATAAGATCCGTACAGAACTCGGCTTTACCGTAAATATCGGCATCTCCACCAATAAACTTCTTGCAAAAATGGCCTCTGATTTCGAAAAGCCAGATAAGGTGCATACTTTATTTCCGGAAGAAATCCCTGTAAAAATGTGGCCTCTTCCAGTGAGAGAGCTTCTTTTTCTTGGCAGATCCTCTGAAAAAAAACTGCAGGACGCAGGGATCAGAACCATAGGCGATCTGGCTCATGAAAAAAAAGCAAAGATACAGGCACTTCTCGGTGAAAAAGCAGGACAGCAGTTATATCAGTATGCCCGTGGCCTTGATGACTCCCCTGTGAAAGCAAAACCTGATGAAGCAAAAGGATTCAGTCTGGAAACTACATTTAACGATGATCTGGTCTCACTGGAGCAGGCACTTCCGATCCTGCTGGAACAATGCGATATTCTGGCCGCCCGCATGCGCCGCAAAAAGAAAAAATGCACCTGCATTTCTGTAACCTTCCGTACCCTGGATTTTCGAAACAAATCTCATCAGACTAAACTGCCAAATGCCACCGATATCACAGAAGAGATTTACAGAAATGCCCAAAACCTCTTTCAGGAGTCCTGGATGAGACAGCCACTCCGGCTCCTGGGAGTATCACTGACCGGTCTTACGGATGATTCCTTTGAACAGCTGTCCTTTTTTGAGAATACTCACAAGAAGGAACGCCAGCAGAAACTGGATGCAGCACTGGATTCCATCCGTCTGAAGTACGGAAACGACAAGGTTACCCGGGCCAGTATCATGAACAGCACTGCTCGGATCGGAAGGAAAGCAAAAGCACAAATGGAAAATGAAAGAGAGCAGTAAGGCTTGATTAAAATTACCAGTTTTTTTCAAAAAGCCCTTGCAATTTTATTCACAATGCACTATAATTTGAAGCATATCAATAGCAATTTTATTCAAAATTATTATATGTGTCTAAGGAGGAAAACAGGATGGTTGAACTGATCGTAGGAAAGAAAGGCAAAGGAAAAACAAAAGTACTATTAGACAAAGTAAACGGAGCTGTTAAGGACGCCAACGGCAGTATTGTTTACTTAGACAAGAGCACCAAGCACATGTATGAGCTGAACAACAAGGTCCGCCTTATCGATGTTTCCGGATTTCCGGTTAAAAATGCGGACGAGTTTGTAGGATTTATCTGTGGTATCCTCTCTCAGGATCATGATCTGGAGCAGGTATATCTGGACAGCTTCCTTACAACAGCCAAGCTTGAAGGAAAGGATGCAACCGAAACACTGGATCAGTTAAGTGCCATCGGTGAGACCTTCAAAGTTTCCTTTATTATCAGTATGTCTCTGGATAAAGAAGAAGTTCCGGAAGCATATCAGGATAAAATTATCTGCGCATTATAATAAAATTGAATATGAACGTCCTATTTTGTACATAAAGCATAAAAGAACGTAAATTTTTAAAGGGATCTGTCCTCAGGACGGATCCCTTTTTAACTGTAGGAAACTTTGTTTATTCTTCATTTCTGTGGTATACTGAAGAGCAGAATAAACACACAGGAGCGTTTCATATGAATCATTTACTGGAAAAAATCAAACAAAAAAATGCATCCGCATTCACCCACAGCGGGAAATTTCACGCAGACGATGTTTTTTCTGCCGCTCTGCTTTTATATCTGAATCCCGAGATCACCATCACACGTGGAAACCAGGTTCCTGAAAACTATGAAGGTCTTGTTTTTGATATTGGCAGAGGACAGTATGATCATCATCAGAAAGACAGCCGTATCCGCGATAATGGCGTCCCATATGCGGCCTTCGGCCTTCTCTGGGAAAAGCTTGGACCGGAAATCCTAGGTGAGGAGCTGGCACTAAAATTCGATGAATCCTTTGTCCAGCCTCTGGATATCAATGATAATACCGGTGAAAAAAATGAACTTGCCACACTGATCGGCAATTTTAATCCGGGATGGGATTCCAAAAGCAGTAATGACGAAGCCTTTTTCCAGGCAGTCAGTGTGGCAGGCATGATCCTGGAAAATAAATTCGAGCGTTACCTTGGAAATGAACGTGCAGACAGACGGGTGGAAGAAGTTCTTACAGAACATGCTGCTTCCCTCGCTTCGGGCGATACCCCGGCAGAAAATACCAATATCCTTATACTTCCGGAATTTATTCCCTGCCAAAAACGCCTTTCGGAAACCAACATTGCTTTTGTGATCTTTCCGTCCAACCGGGGCGGTTACTGTATCCAGCCACAGAAAAAAGAATATTCCATGAATTACAAATGCAGTTTTCCTTCTTCCTGGCTTGGCCTGGAAGGCGAAGAGTTATCTTTGGTAACCGGTCTTAAAAGTGCAGCCTTTTGTCATAAAGGAGGATTTCTCATGACCTGCGGAACCCTTGAGGATTCTGTTCTTGCCTGCAGGAGCAGTCTTGCCGCCTTCCATGAAGAAGCTGTGATCGTAAGCCTTGGCGGAAATAAAGAAACAGACATGCTGCTTCAAAAGCTTCCGGATCTTTCTTCTGCCAGGATCGTACATCTGCCGGTTCCCCAATTACCGGAGCTGACTCTGAACGGAATCTACGGAGAACTCTCCATGGAAAAGACAGAATGGAAAAGCTTTATAAAAGACAGGATTAAAGAAATCCTCCGCTACAAACCGGAAGCAGTTTTTGCAGATAATGCCATGTTTTCCCTGTATCCCATCGTTCATGCTCTGCGAAAAAAACATATTCCCGTTCTTACAGCAGTAGAAAAAGACGGACAGAAGCTTCTGGTACGGATCCCATCCGGTTCTTAAAGATCTTAAACATGTAATTAATTGTATTTACAGATATATTCACATTGCGTATTTATACAGAAAGAAGGCATGTTTATGCGAGAAGAAAAATTTAAAATGGAAAGACAGGGGCTGATACAGGTGGGAGATAAAGTAAAGATCTCCGAATTTCTCTCTGCCACAAACTACAGCTATATCATTGAGCCTGCAGTAGCCATGTCTGGCTGCTACAGAAACGCAGACCGCATCAGATCCAAAGAGGGGATCATCAAAAGCATTGAGCATACGCCACGCGGCTTTATAGTTACTGCAGAATTTGACGAATAAACATATGTCCATCAGGTAAGATCCGGCAATTAGCAATATGCCGGATTTTTCGCTGAAAAACTGGCTGATTTATTCTGGATTATATTATAGGAATCTGGTATTATAGAGAAGATATTTGTGTAATTTCTCTAATTATCAGGAAATTGCAAATTTTTAGAACAGAGGTGTAATATTATGAGCTGGTACAACGAAGCAATCTTCTACCATATTTATCCACTTGGACTTACAGGCGCTCCAAAAGAAAATGATTACGGAACTCCTGTACATCGACTGAACACACTGCTGCCGTGGATTGACCACATCAAAGAGATCGGATGTACTGCCTTATATATAGGGCCGCTTTTTGAAAGTGTCGGACATGGCTATGAGACAACCGATTACAAAAAACTGGATTCCCGTCTTGGAACTAATAAAGATCTCACCAATTTTGTAAAAGCCTGCCATGAAAAAGGCATCCGCGTGATCTTTGATGGTGTATTTAACCATACAGGCCGTGATTTCTTCGCTTTTAAGGATATCCAGAAAAACCGTGAGCATTCCCCTTACGTTAACTGGTACTGCAATGTAAATTTCGGCGGAAATACCGAATATAATGACGGTTTTTCCTATGAAAACTGGGGTGGATACAATCTTCTTGTAAAGCTGAACCAGCGCAATCCGGAAGTACAGAACTATATCTGTGATGTGATCCGTTTCTGGGTTTCCGAATTTGATATTGATGGAATCCGCCTGGATGCCGCTGATGTTCTGGATTTTGATTTCATGCGTATTCTACGTCATACCGCAGATGAGGTTAAGAAAGACTTCTGGCTTATGGGAGAGGTCATTCACGGAGATTACAGCCGCTGGGTAAACGGACAGACTCTTCACAGTGTAACCAACTATGCCCTTCACAAGGCACTTTACAGCGGACATAATGACCACAACTATTTTGAAATTGCTCATACAGTAAAATATCTTCAGAATATGGGAGATCTGGACCTCTACAATTTCGTGGACAACCATGACGTAGAGCGAATTCATACCAAATTGCAGAACAAAGCACATTTTGCTCCTGTACATGTACTTCTTTATACTTTACCTGGCGTTCCAAGCATTTATTACGGCTCAGAATTTGGTATTGACGGAAAAAAAGAAAAATTTTCCGATGCCAGCTTACGTCCGGCACTTGATCTTAACGATTATGCGGATGCTGCAACAAAGAACCCATGTACTGCACTGATCGCAGCCCTCGGAAAGGTCCGCCAGGGAACTCCTGCATTAAGCTATGGTTCCTACGCAGAACTGGCTCTTACAAACCGTCAGTTTGCCTTTGCAAGAGATCTGGAAGGCATACGAGTGATCGTTACTGTGAATAATGATGACAGTGATTCAGAGATGAACCTTCCAACAGGAAGTGCTCCGGAATACGTAGGTGCCCTCACAGGTCAGAAGGTTTCCGCACAGGGCGGACGGATCCGTGTCCGTGTTGCAGCAAACAGCGGTGAGATCTGGCTTCCTGCAGGAGATATGCCGGAATATAAGCCGGTTCAGACTAATGTTCTGGAAACTGCCGTAGCAAAAGAGAACGAAAACGCTGCATCTGAGGCAGAAGAGGAGCAGGCGGCTGAAAACAGCACTGTAACAGAAGCTGCCCCGGAAAAAGAAGCTTCAAACGCTGAAAATACAGATAAAGCTTCTGACAATACAGCAAACGCAGCGGATATTCCGTCAACTCCTGAAGCAGAATCCTCCAATACACAGGAAACGGAAACGGTCACTGCGCCAAATCCGCACAAAACACCAGAAGAAATGACAGTAGGCGAACTTCAGGCTGCTATCCTTGCAAAAATGGCAGGAAACGGACCCGTAGATGACCAGATGAAAAAGACCGTATACGACAACATCTGGCATGATTCTCTTGTAAACTGGCTGAAGAGCTTCCGATAGGAAAGGAATAATAAAGTAAGATTCCATAAAAAACAAGGCAATCCGATCATATCTTATGCGGTGAGCCTTGTTTTTTTGTGAAAACAGATATTTATTTTACATAATATATATTATGTATAGTTATGATTCTGTTTTTCTGTAATTTAGGAGAACAAAAAAACAGCAGAGATTTCCAACTTAAATAGGTCAGAAATCCCCACTGCTTTTATCATTCTGTTTATTATCTCTCATCAAAAGGTACAAAATCTGCATGATGCCCCACATACTTATAAGCAGGACGGATGATCTTATTGGCACTGATCAGCTCTTCCAGACGATGTGCACTCCAGCCAGGCATACGTGCGATGGCAAAGATCGGAGTAAAAAGTTCTTCCGGAATACCAAGCATTGAGTAAACGAAGCCACTGTAGAAGTCAACATTTGCGCAAACATTTTTGAACAGCTTTCTGTGTTCCATGACCAGTTTTCCGGCAATACCCTCAACCTTATCATAGAGTTTAAATTCATCTATCATTCCTTTTTCCTCTGCAAGAGCCTGTGCAAAACGTTTCAGGATCACTTCTCGCGGATCGGAGAGTGTATAAACTGCATGTCCCATACCATAGATCAGACCTGCATGATCAAATGCTTCTTTATTCAGTATTTTCTGCAGATATGCCGTGATCTCCTCATCACTTTCCCAGTCCTTTACATTGGCCTTCAGATCTGTAAACATGTTCTGGACCTTCAGGTTGGCACCACCATGACGCGGTCCCTTCAGTGAACCGATGGATGCAGAGGTAGAAGAGTAGCTGTCTGTTCCGGAAGATGTTACTACATGTGTGGTAAAAGTAGAGTTATTACCACCGCCGTGCTCTGCATGAAGTACAAGTGCGATATCAAGGACCTTGGCCTCAAGCTCTGTATAATTGCCATCCGGACGAAGCATCAGAAGGATATTCTCGGCAAGTGAAAGCCCCTTCTGCGGATTGCGGATAAAAAGTGTCTCGTCTTTACGGAAATGACGGTATGCGTGATAGGAGTAAACCGCGATTTCAGGAAGCTTAGCGATCAGTTCCAGAGACTGGCGGAGTACATTCTCCACAGAAATATCTTCCGGGTTATCATCATATGTATAGAGAGCAAGTACGCAGCGCTCCATAGCATTCATAATATTGGCATTGGTTCCCTTCATGACAACGTCACGGACAAAACGTCCTCCCAGATCCTCCATGTCAGAAAGAAGCTCAAGAAATCTGGAAAGCTCTTCCTTGCTGGGAAGCTTACCGAAAATCAGAAGATAGATCGTCTCCTCAAAACCAAAACGTCTGTCCTTCAGTCCGTTTACGATATCCTGCACATCGATTCCCCGGTAATACAATGCACCGTCTGCAGGAATACGTCTGCCATTGACCAGCTTATAGCCGGTAACATCGGAAATCTCAGTAAGACCTGTGAGAACACCTTTACCTGCGGAATCACGAAGTCCTCTTTTTACATCGTATTCCACATAAAGGTTGGGATCGATGTGATGATTCTCTACCAGTTCCTTTTCAAAGAATTTCATTCTGCCTTTCAGCTGTTCGGAGTCCTCCAGACTCATCATTTCATGCTTTTTTTCCATAATCTTTTTCCTCGTTTCCCCATTGTATATTAAAAAACACTGATACAGTTAAGATTGGTTACATCTTTGTAATCAGTGTTCGGGTATGGCATACATTTGTGTTTACCTGGTTAATAATTCTACAGTAAAAGTTTCGAAAATGCAAGAGGGTATTTCTTTTTTTCGTGTATAAATATTCATAATATGACCTAATTCATCTATTATTACATTTATTCATCAAAATCCGTCTGGTTTCCACAACGAATCTATGTTATGATTATTCCGTAATTTTTCTTATAATAGTAGTTTGTTTCACATCGGACTGCTGCCGCCTATCTCTTTCTCTTGCTGTCGGAATCGGATTCACCACAGCAAGTGAGAGCGGGATCTGGGATATTTTCCCGTCGATCATACAGTCCGTTTTTGCGTAAAATGTAGTTGCTGTTGTATTTATCATATCCATTGTTTTAAGCTGTATCCTGCCTGAAAACATGGACATTGAAAAGATCAAGGAATAGGGATGTAAAAATGTTTAAAATTCTCATTGCGGAAGATGACCTGGAACTCCGCCAGCTTTTCCGGCATGTCCTCTTAAAAAACGGTTATACAGTAAAAGGGGTCTCTGACGGGCAGGAAGCGCTGGATGTCCTGGAAAAAGATTATTACGATCTGATCATTTCGGACATAATGATGCCCAACATGGATGGCTATGAACTGGTCCGCTCACTCAGAGATGCCGGAGATTCCATTCCTGTACTTATGGTCACTGCCAAAGATGCTTTTGATGATATGCGTATGGGATTTCTGTCCGGTACCGATGATTATATGGTGAAACCGGTCAATATCAATGAACTGGTTTTGCGGGTAGGTGCACTTCTCCGCAGAGCACAGATGATCAATGAGCGGAAACAGCGAATCGGAGATACCATTTTGGAGTGCGATTCCCTGACGGTCTCCACCTCCTCGGAAAGTATGGTACTTCCTCAGAAAGAATTCATGCTCTTATATAAGATGGTTTCTTTTCCGGGAAAAATCTTTACCCGGCAACAGCTTATGGATGATATCTGGGGATATGATTCCGCAAGCGATGCCCACACAGTAGATGTCCACATTGGAAGGCTTCGGGAACGCTTTCGCGATAATCCGGATTTTAAGATCGTGACGATCCGTGGAGTTGGATATAAGGTGGTAAAGGCATGAAAAAGAAACTCTTCATAAATTTAAGCATTCGTTTACGTTTTATCTTTATGATCATGTTGGAGCTTGTCTGTGTATCTCTGATATCCTGGCTTGTTATGGATGTACTGCATATTTCAGCTGTTCCGAACATCGTATGGATCATCCTGGCCAGCGTGACCGCAGGGGGTGTCCTTAACAACTTTCTCAGTATCCGGTATTTCGGTCCTGTACTAAAGCTGAAAAAAGCCATGCAACAGGTTGCTGAAGGCGATTTTTCCGTCCGACTGGAAACGGAAAAGCAAATGAAGGAAATCCGGGATATTTATTCTAATTTCAACCTGATGGTCCAGGAACTGGAAGCAACGGAGATTCTGCAGACAGACTTTGTTTCCAATGTTTCCCACGAATTCAAAACTCCCATCAGTGCTATTGAGGGTTATGCAACTCTGCTGCAGGATGATGACATGCCTATATCAGAAGAGCAGGAGCAGTACATCAGCAAAATCCTTTTTAACACCAGAAGGCTTTCCCACCTGGCAGGAAATATCCTGTTGCTGTCCAAGATCGAACACCAGTCGATCCAGACCCGTCAGAACTGGTACCGTCTGGATGAGCAGATCCGACAATCCATTGTTATGATGGAACCGAAATGGTCAGAAAAAGAAATTGAATTTGATGTGGACATGATGGATGTGGAGTATCTTGGAAACGAAAATCTCATCTGTCATGTATGGGACAATCTGCTTTCCAATGCTATCAAATTCAGTCCCTGTGGTGGTACGATCTATATCCGGATGATGCCGGAAGGAGAAAAGATTCGTTTTTCCATAGAAAACGAAGGCCCCCAGATCAGTGAATACTCCATGAAACATATCTTTGACAAATTTTACCAGGGCGACAGTTCCCATAAACAGGAGGGAAACGGTCTTGGACTTGCCCTTGTAAAACAGATCCTGAACCTGTGTAAGGGAACCGTTTCCGTGGAAAATATTCCCGGAAGCGGCTGTCGTTTTACTGTTATACTGTAAAACAAATATTTTACACATATCCATAAAACCAAAAAACAGCGGACACCTTATTTTTCATGAGGTTCTTCCGTTGTTTTTTATTTATATAAACTTTTTCATAAACTTCAACAATTGTTGAGAAACAGTTGATGTTAAGTTGCAGATCATCTTTTAAAGTATAGGATAGTTATTTATGAAAAAATACAGGAGATATGGACTATGTTATTAAAAAAAGCACCTGCCTACCGGAAAGCAGAAAAGGAAGATTTTTCAATAATCCGGGAATTTATCCGAAGAAATTATAAAGACCGCTGGGAGTTTGAGGAAACACATACCGAAAAACATCTGACCAGACTTTTCTTTTACACCTATATGATATACAGAGATAGCGTTACCGTGGCAACCTACCGTGATCAGGTAGTTGGGGTGCTCATTACCGGTAAAGAATCTCATGGCCATTTTGCCCCGGTTTTCCGTTTGAAAAAAGGCTATCATTTCCTGCGCCTGAAGTTTACTAAGGAAGGCCGGAAGAATCTGGAGCATTTTAACAAACTTCAGGATATGAAAAAACAATTGACTGTTTCCCCGGAGAAACCGACTCCCGGAAATATCCTCTTTCTTTATGTAAGCAAAGATTACCGTAGAAACGGAATCGGTACCGGGCTTCTCAAACAGATTTCAATAGAGAAGGATACGGATTATTCCATATATATGGACCAGCTGGATCAAAGAACCTTTATGGAAAGTCATGGTTTCGTAAAGAAAAACGAGGTTTCCCAGATGCGGGAGCTGAACAAAAAACGCTTCCGTGAAAGTGTAGCTCTTTATAAAAAAGAACCGCGTTGCGAAACACATTCATAAATTACGCAGGAGATAAATGGAAAATGAAAAAAATTGGAATCATGGCTGACAGCCACAGTGGCATTTTAAAACAAGAAGCAGAGGAACTGGATATTCATGTCCTTCCCATGCCTTTTTATCTGAATGGAGAACTGTTTCATGAAGACCTGGATTTTTCCAGAACAGGATTTTATGAGAAGCTGCGTGAAGGAGCAGATGTTTCAACTTCACAGCCTTCCCCACAGGAAGTTATGGAAATGTGGGACGAAATGCTTTTATCTTATGATCAGATCCTCTACATTCCGTTGAGCAGTAGTTTAAGCGGTTCCTGCATGACTGCTGCCGCCTTGTCTCAGGAACCAAAATACGAAAACAAAGTGTATGTGGTAGATAACGGGCGTGTTTCCACACCCCTTCACCGTTCCATTCTGGATGCGATAGACCTGGTGGAAGATGGATATACAGCACCGCAGATCAAGGATATTCTGGAAGCTTCCCGTGAAAAAACCGTGATCTATGTCGGATTAAGTACACTGGAATATCTGAAAAAGGGAGGCCGTATCAATACCACCACAGCACTGGCCGCAAATCTTCTCAATATCAAACCGGTTATGAAATTTGGAACCGGTAAACTGGATGTTTTCCAGAAATGCAGAGGCATGAAAAAATCAAGAAAAGCCATGATCGATGCTATGCACAGAGAATTGGAAACAACTTTCAAAAAAGAATATGATGCCGGAAAAGTATATCTTATGGCTGCCTCCAGCAGCACTGCGGAAGTTACCGCAGACTGGATCTCACAGATCCGGGAAAGCTTTCCGGGAATGGATGTGATGTGTGATGATCTTTCCCTTGGACTTTCCTGCCATATTGGCCCGGACGGACTGGGAATCGGTTGTTCCTGCATGCCTTTATAAAAAACGTCTCAATATTTTCTGCAAATAATCCAGGGTTGTGGTATGATATTGTTATCAATACATAACAGGCAGATTTTATCTGTTATTATAGCACTTCCAACCATTCATGTTCTGCACAGCTGAACTTGATGCAGTAATTTCTGGGAGTGCTATGATCAGAAGGGAGAAATTATCATGGCAAAAACAATTAAAGAATTAACACAGGATCTTCTTCAGGCACCATCTGCATGCAAAGAAGTAAAAGAAGCGGCACAGAATTATCTGGATGCGGCAGGAACTGAGAAAGAAGCAGATGCGGCAACTGCTTACGTAAAAGAGCTGGAAGCAGATATCATGCCCATCGACGGACTGATCTCTTTTGCAGGTTCTGACATGGGCGCACAGGTATTTGGCGCAGATGACGCAAAAAAGATCCTGGCTCATGCTGAGGAGATCAAAGCTTCCGGTGCAAAATACTGTGACTGCCCAGCATGTGCAGCCTGCGAAGCACTTCTGAACAAAAAAGCAGAAATTCTGAAGTAATCACATGGCCCAGTTTGAAATTGAGATCAAGCTTCCATTAAAGAATCTTAAGGAAACCCTGAAATTTCTGACAGATCAGGGATTTCAGGAGACAGCACAGATCCAGGAAAAAGATACCTATTTTAACAGTGTCTATCATGATGTAAAAAAACGTGATGAAGCACTGCGTATCCGAACAAGCACAGACTGCAGATCCGGTATTTCTAAGACTCAGATTAATTTTAAGGGACCCAAACTGGATAAAATCTCCATGTCCCGAATGGAACTGGAAACAGAAGTATCCGATGCAGAAGTGCTTAAAAATATTCTCATCCATTTGGATTTTTCTCCGGTAGCGTCTGTCATGAAAACGCGAAAGTATATGAAATGTGGCAGATTTACCGCCTGTCTGGATCAGGTAGAGGGACTTGGAGACTTTTTGGAGCTTGAGGTGATCGCAGAGCAGGAAAGTGAGCGGAAAGAAATTTTATCCAAAATGGAAGATCTGCTTGCCATATTGGGATATCACATGTCGGACACTGTACAGACTTCTTATCTCAGTATGCTTCAGCAAAAATTAAATAAAAATCTTCTTTAAACCAGCAGGAATATTTTCGTGTGAGTATCAAAGGTACAGAATACGGAAATGTTCCTGTTTTTTCTTTTCTTACAATTCTTCGGCGTTCCAAGTTTATCTACCATACTATAAATCCCACATCACAAAGCAACATCAAACCACATTCAATGTACATGTCATTACTATTGACCACTCGTGTTTTTTGTTGCTTTATGTTTATTTTTATGTGGTTTATTGAATGTTTACAAGATTTTTTGCATTTTACATGTGGATTTATTGATATTTTTTCAAAAAAGCTCTTTACAAATCCACATAATCGGGCATATAATAAAGTCACAAACAACAAGAAAGCATATTGAAGCAATCGCAAACCCAACAATAAACCACATTTAAACACGGAGGAAATATATTATGAAAATTCTTGAATCTAAATTCGTACAGGGTTTTATCAAAATGGCAGACGATGGATATCAGCAGGGATGGCACGAGAGAAACGGTGGAAACTTAAGCTATCGTCTGAAAGCAGAAGAAGTAGAGATGATCCGTCCACGACTGAACGCACCTGGAGAATGGACCCCTATCGGTGTTGAGGTTCCGGGACTGGCAGGAGAGTTTTTCCTGGTAACAGGAAGTGGAAAATACTTTCGTAATATCATCGTTGACCCGGAAGTATGTCTTGCGATCATTGAGCTTGACGAGACAGGAACCAATTACCGTATCCGCTGGGGTCTTGTAGAGGGAGGAAGACCGACCAGCGAGCTCCCGACACATCTTATGAACCATGAAGTAAAGAAAAAGCTTACCAACGGAAGACATCGTGTTATTTATCATGCACATACCACCAATACCATTGCACTTACCTTTGTTCTTCCTCTGGATGACAAAGTATTCACCCGTGAACTCTGGGAATCTGCAACAGAGTGTCCGGTAGTATTTCCGGATGGTGTGGGAGTTATCGGATGGATGGTTCCAGGCGGAAGAGATATCGCTGTCAAAACTGCTGAACTGATGAAAAAATATGATGTGGTTATCTGGGCGCATCATGGTATGTTCTGCTCAGGCGAGGATTTCGACCTGACCTTCGGACTTCTTCATACCGTTGAAAAATCCGCAGAGATCCTGGTTAAGATCTTATCCATGGCTCCACAGAAGCTGCAGACTATCACACCGAATAACTTCCGCGCCCTTGCAAAGGATTTCAAAGTAACTCTGCCGGAAGAATTCCTTTACGAAAAGAAATAAAATCCTTCATATGCAGCAAATCCTATAATCGGTATCTCTATCTGAAACTTTATCAGAAACAACCAAATATTTGCTGATTTTTGCCGATAAATCTGGTATGATAAAAACATATCTGGTTTATCAGCAAATTAATATCAGAAAGGATATGGATAAGGTATGGAAGAATTATATAAAGCGATCGAAGAGAAGATCAAGGCAAGCGGATACCCGCGAAAGATTTCCGGAGAGGAAGTTTACGACGACATCTGCGATCAGATCGATGGGAAAGAGAATGGATGCTATGTGCTGCTTTCCAAATTTGATGATGATGTGATCTTTGAATATCATATCTCAATTATGGACAGTGAATTTAATCTGGGTGTTCTTACCATGCGTACTCCGGAAGGTGTTTTTGAGGCAGATTTTGATAAATAAGTTAAGTACGGATTTTGATTTTGGGTCATGGATATAATACAGATGTCCACAACCACTGCTTAAAGTTTTTTTGAACCCTACAGGGAATTTGAGATTTTCTTGATCTGATTAAATATGTAGAGGCAGTTAATTTACATAATTTATATTATGTGAACTAACTACCTCTATATTTATATGCAATGTATGCCAAACGAATCAGTTGCTCCGTAGTCCAATTATTCATCAGTCCTCGCGAAGGCGTACTGCCTTGGCCGCCTGACGCCGTCTGGCATCATCCAGAGCCGCATAATGCTTCTTGGTAGTATTGACATCCTTATGTCCCAAAACATCTGCTACAAGATAAATATCACCGGTTTCCTGGTACAGGGCAGTACCATAGGTGCTGCGAAGCTTATGCGGAGTGATCTTTTTTGTAGTTGTGATCTCCCTGGCATATTTTTTAACCAGATTCTCGATAGCCTGAACACCGATCCGGCGGCGTTGGGTAGAATAGAAGAGAGCGTGCTCATGGCCTGCCAGAGGCGTAATATTCTCCCTGACTTCCAGATATTTCTTCAACGCTTTTTCTACTTCAGGACCAAAGTATACAACCATTTCATTTCCGCCTTTCCGGGTAACTTTGATTCCATTGTTTTTGAAGTCTACATCCTCAACATCCAGTCCGACACATTCCGATACTCGGATCCCGGTACCAAGAAGGAGAGTAACAATAGCAAGATCTCTGTCCTTCGTTTTTTCATGGTACATCCGTTTCTGCCCGGTCAGCGTATCTCCGCAATGTTCAATATAATCCAGCAGCATGGCAACCTCATCTGTATCCAGACGGATAATATTCTTATCATGGATCTTGGGCACATCGATCAGAACAGACGGGTTGGTGGTGATCATTTCATGTTTATAATAGTAAGCATAAAAACTTCTTAAAGCAGAAATTTTACGTTTGACGCCACGTTCACCATTTGTTTCCGTTTTGGAAGAGTCGGCAGATTTATAAACTTTGAGAAATTCTTCATATTCCTCAAGATCAACAGCCTTGACCTGATCCAGAACATCAACTGTGAAATCCGACATGGTTTTGTCTTTGAACATTGGATTTTGCTCCAGTAAAAACTGGAAAAATATACGAATGTCATATGCATAGGAAATTCTGGTCTTGGTTGTAGTCGTTGCATCAATAGCCCGGAAATAATCCCTGCAAAATGGCGGAAGCGTTTTTAAAACCTCACGGAGTTTTAAAGTATTGTCAATGTCATTTTGTTCGTGGTAAGTAATTTTGTTATCCATAAAAACTCCTTAATATATAAATTTTACATAATTTGCAGGAAATACCTGAAACACCTGTTAAAAGAAGTGGTTTTACACTCATCTATATCTATACGACAAACCCGAGTTTTTCAAATAGATGGGTAGTATAAACAGCTACTTCCTACAAAATTGCCTGTTTTTGATAAATTTTCAAGTAAATAAAGTGCCTCCTTATGGAAGCACTTTTTATTATTATTTGTCGTTACCCTCTGAGGTTTTCATCAAAAATAACGGTAAACGGCCCGTCATTTTCCAAAGATACTTTCATATCTGCACCAAAAATTCCGTGTTCCACAACCGGAACCTGTTTACTGGCTTCTGAAATAATATATTCATATAATTTATTTGCTTCATCCGGTGCACCGGCTTCTATAAAGCTTGGACGGTTTCCCTTACGGCAGTTTGCATATAAGGTAAACTGTGAAACCAAAAGCAATTCCCCGTTTACATCCGCCAGGGACAAATTGGTCTTTCCATTTTCATCCTCAAAAATACGAAGTCCCAGAAGCTTTTTCAAATACCAGTCTGCATCCTCTTTGGTGTCCTCACGGCCAACGCCGATCAGAACAAGAAACCCTTTTCCGATTTTTCCGACAATTTCTCCGTCTACTTTGACTTCTGCATGATTTACACGCTGAATTACAAATTTCATAACCTGTTCTTCCTCCGTCTCCGTCTGTTTTTCTGCTTCAATCGAAAGCCTATATATTTCGCCTGAATAAATTTAACTAAAAATGTAAACATTCGTTTAATTTCATCCCAAGCCCCGGACCAGATTCTGTTTTTTTCCGCTTTTACTGTAACTTCCTGTGCTTTTGATACGGATTTTTTCACCGGCATTGGCAGGACCTTTCCGGAAACGGGGTCTACACAATCAATATCTCTATAAAACTCAGCATCTGCAGACATATCTTTTTCATCAAGACTACGTCCGATCAGCTTCCATACGGCAGCATTCAGCACAGCAAATACCGGAACTCCAACGATCATTCCCGGAACTCCAAATAAACCACCACCGACCATGATTGCAACAATAACCATAAAGCTGGACAGTCCGGTCGACTCACCCAGGATCTTTGGTCCAAGGATATTTCCGTCAAACTGCTGAAGGATCAGAATAAAGAGCAGGAAATACAAACTCTGAATGGGATCTACCAGCAAAATAAGAAGAATACATGGAACTGCTCCCAGATATGGCCCGAAAAACGGAATAACATTTGTAACACCGACGATCACACTGACCAGAATCGCATATGGGGTTCCGATGATCGATGTTCCAACATAACACAATACACCGATAATTGCGGAATCCAGGATCTTTCCGCTGATAAATCCACCAAAGGTTTTATGCGTAAAACGCATGGAATGAACAAGAAAGGTTGCCCATTTGGTTGGAAGAACTGCATAAACAGCCATTTTTGCCTTGGCAACAAATCCCTCTTTATCCGCCAGTATATAAAGAGATACGATCGCTCCAATAAGGAAATTCTTCAGAAAAACAAGAAGATCCAGAAAGCTTGCGGATATATTTTTCATCATAAACTGCATCTGGGGAAGGATCGTATTTGTCAGATACTCCTGTAATCTACTGGAATACTGATTGATCTGGCTGATCATATCCGGATTCAATTTCCATCCCTTTTCCACGACGGAGTTTAACCAGTTTTCCACTACACTTACGTAATGAGGAAAACTGTAAATAATATTCATGATGCTTCGAATCAATTGAGGAAGGATCATCATGACAAGGGCATAAATGACCAGAAACATAAGAAATACAGAAAGGATCACACAGATCCAGCGTACTACTTTCCTCCCCTTTTTCTGAAGTGTTTTATTCCTTTTTTCAAAAATCGGAAAAATGATCTTCCGCTCCAAAAAATTAACAATGGGGGTTAGCAGATATGCTATGGCAGCTCCGTAAATGATCGGCGCCATAATACCGAAAAATGTTTTAATTCCGGTGATCAGAGATTTCATATGGAAAATCCCGTAATAAAATAAAATACTGGCAGCAATAACCAGAAATGCAGTCACACCTAACTGCACATAACGATGGTTCCAACGAATTTTCATAGTAATTTCCTCCACCAGGTGATTATAACATAGCATCTCTGGTTTGTGTCTAAAAAAAACATAAACATTATTTTCCAATAACCTGCAAAGATAAATTCCGACTTCAGGGTATCGCGCTGATACAGAAAACACCCCGCCATAAAATGGCAGGGTGCCTAAAAATCTGATGTTTATTTTTTCAGGCTGTCATAAATGTGAATGGCTTCGATGATTGCCTTCGCAGTTCCATCAATGCCAAGCTTGCTGCTATCCAGACAAAGATTATAGCTGTCCGCAGATCCCCATTTCTTGTTGGTATAATAATTATAGTAGCTGGAACGGCTTTTGTCTGTTTTGTTGATCATGTCCTTAGCCTCTTTGGCATTTTTATTGTATTTCTGAGCAATACGGTTGATACGCCAGTCAAGGTTTGCATGAACAAATACACTGAAACAATCCGGATTATCTGCAAGTGCATAATCCGCACATCTGCCGACCATTACACAGGGACCTTCTGAAGCCAGCTTCTTGATTGCCTCAAACTGTGCAAGAAAAATCTTATGGTTCATAGGCATGTCTGTAAATCCGGCTGAGGAATACCCAAATGAATAAGTATCCATTACAAGAGAATAAAGAAAACTGTTTGTTGGCTTCTCATCATGATGCTCAAACAGCTCCTTGCAGATCCCACTGTCATTGGCTGCGTGCTCCAGCAGCTCTTTATCATAGCATTTGATTCCAAAATATTTAGCAACTTCCTGGCCGATCTGTCTTCCGGCGCTGCCATATTTACGACCGATAGTAATAATAGAACTTGTTGTATTGTTACTCATAACAGCCACATCCTTTCTGCTCAGATTCAGCGAATTTGCAAATATTAACTCCGCTTCCTCTTTAATATAGTTATTATACACTATATTTCACAAGTTTTCCAGTTATTTTCGAAATTTTGTCAGCAATTTAACAAAATATTCCGGAAGTGGGGCTGTAAATTCCATATATTCCCCGGTACGTGGATGAACAAATCCAAGGATCATTGCATGAAGTGCCTGTCCCTCCAGATGATAGGGATTTCTGGATGAACCATACACCGTGTCCCCAAGAAGCGGATGTCCGATACTGGCCATGTGCACACGGATCTGGTGGGTACGTCCTGTTTCAAGACGACATTCCACATACGTGGCCTCGCCAAAACGTTCCAGCACTTTGTAATGTGTTATTGCATCTTTACCATTTTTATGATTGATGGCCATTTTTTTACGATCTGTCGGATGCCGTCCAATAGGTCCCTCTATGGTTCCCTCATCCTCTTTCAGATTTCCCTGCACAACTGCCCGGTAGCGTCTGCGGATACTGTGACATTTCAGCTGTTCTGCCAGATCCCGGTGAGCAATATCATTTTTGCATACCAATAGTGCCCCGGTGGTATCCTTATCAATTCTGTGGACAATTCCAGGCCGCATCACTCCGTTAATACCGGAAAGGCTGTCACCACAATGTGCCATAACTGCATTGACCAGTGTTCCCTGATAATGCCCAGCTGCAGGATGTACAACCATCCCTTTGGGCTTATTAACGATCAGTACATCTTCATCCTCGTAAAGAATATCCAACGGAATATCCTCCGGAACGATATCCGGCTCACTGGAATCCGGGATCTCCAGATGGATCCTGTCATTTTCACGAACCTTATAATTAGATTTGGCAGCCTTCTCTCCCACGGTAATCTGTCCTTCTTTCAGAAGTTTCTGAAGGAAAGACCTGGAAAGACCGCTGTCTTTCTCAGCAAGATAGCGGTCGATTCGTATACCTGATTCTTCTTTTTCTACTATATAATCATATATTTCCATTTATATCTCCTACAAAAACAGACAAATGCATGATATATCTCTCTGCCCGGATCACTGTTTGATATTCAGAAACGCAAAATCATCATCTCTGTATTTCGTGCATACAAACAGGATCAGAAAAATTCCACTTACAACCACATAAACATCCGCAAGATTAAATACCGGAAAATCGATCAGGGAGAAATAGATAAAATCGATCACATATCCTCTGAAAAAACGATCAATAAAATTTCCCAGTGCACCAGCTGCAAGTACTGTAGCAATGGTGAGCAACGGCAGATAAAACCGCTCTTTCGGAATACGGATCCATGCATAGAGGATCACTCCCAGAAACAGTACACTCACAATGGCAAAAAAGAGTACACTTCCCTGAAACATTCCAAACGCAATTCCCCTGTTTTCCGGATAGAGATAATGAAGTTCAAGTACGCCAGGAATCAGCGAAACCGATGGTTGTCCTTTCAGATACAGATATGACAGCCATTTTGCTCCCTGATCCGCAGCCACGAGTAAGATCAGCAAAAAAATGTCCCCCGACATACACTTACTAAAAGACATTTTCTGATGATGGTTAACACGACTGATCATAGAGTTATCTCCTGAATACAGGAAAGCATTTCTTCATCGGTAACTGTTTTGTCGATAAAGCTTTTTCCGATACCATCCATCAGGATAAACCTGATATGTCCCTGTTCCATTTTTTTGTCTTTCTTTGTTGCGGAAAGAACTTCTTCCGGGATAAGACCATCTACATGCACCGGAAGATCGTAATCCGAACATCCCTGGCAGATTTCCTGATATTCTTCTTTGGTCAGAAGTCCTCGTTTCATGGAAAGATATGCCGCTGCCACCAGTCCGACTCCCACACACTGTCCGTGGAGCAGGGTGAAATTCTTAAGTTTTTCTACTGCATGCCCCACAGTATGTCCCAGGTTAAGAAGCGCACGCTCTCCCTGTTCCTTAGGATCACGTTCCACAACGCCTGCTTTGATCTCACAGCATCTGCGTACCATTCTGGCAATCTGTTCCATATCCAGCTTTTTGATCCCTTTCTGCTCACAGCATACATAGCGGAAAAAATCTCCATCACAGATCAATCCTGTTTTTAAGATCTCACCCATTCCGCAGGCAAACTGTTCTGCCGGAAGCGAAGAAAGAGTGCTTAGATTCATATATACAAGACGTGGCTGGTGAAAAGCTCCTACCATGTTTTTGTACTGCTGAAAATCTACGCCGGTTTTTCCGCCAACGCTGCTGTCTACCTGTGCAAGCAGTGTTGTCGGTACCTGAATGAAGTCAATCCCCCTGAGATAAGTTGCCGCGCCAAATCCGGTAAGGTCGCCTACCACACCACCGCCTAATGCAACAAGCAGACTTTTTCGGTCAAGACCATTTTGGATCAGGGCCTGATACAATGCCGAAACGGTATTAAGGTTTTTGTTTTTTTCTCCTGCCTCAAAGGTGAACACAGAAATATCGGAACTTACCTCACTTAAAACCTGTTTTACAGATTCTTCATACAGTGGTCCCACATTAGAATCTGTTACAATGCAGATTTTTCTGTCAACAAGTCCTTCTTCCTTCATAACCTGTGCCAGATTAGAAAAATCTTCTTCAAAACAGATGGGATAATGAAAATCACCTTCTCGTTTTACAAGTAATTTTGATGCTGTCATTGCGTTTTCCTCCTAGCTGTTCAGATATAAAGCAGAATCCGTACCCCAAGACGTCCTTTTTTTGTCTGACGGGATACTCCATCATAAATAAAACGTCCCTTTTTCCGAACGGATATGATGTCTCCCTCTTTGGGCTCATAACCATTGGATGTGATCAGTTTTCCATTTACAAAAACAAGCCCTTCTTCAATACAATGCACAATACTGCTTCTGGAAGTCCCAAAAGCCAGTGCGATCAGAGAATCCAGGCGTACGGACGCACAGGTTCCACTAACTGGTTTCAGTTCCGGCCTCGGAAGATCACCCGGATCTTCTATCTTCGACGCCACAACTGTGGTATGTCTTACACGACACAGATTCTCCAGAAAAAAATCTGTCATCTGACGCAGACAAAAAAAACTCGCAGTATGATCTTCTATAAGAATATCCCCAACAACACTCCTGTCAACCCCAAGATTCAGGATCGCTCCCAAATAATCCCGATGTGTCAGATCTTCTGAAAATTTCACTGCTTTTGGCTCAAGCCGGATACAATCAATGGGATAATCCCATGTAAAAGCAAGAGCATCAGGGTGAAAGGCTACCATCTGACGCTCTGCATTCTCATATCCGCCAAAACCTTCCGCTGTAACACCCAGCTTATGAAAATTCTGACTGTTTAAAATATTCCGTTCATTTAAATTAAGAAAATCCGTAAATGTGGTAATATCTCTCTGATAGGCCAGATTTGCCAGTTCACGGATTCTCTTAACAAAAAGTTCTTCTTTATCCATGAGGTTAATAACCCACTCTAACAGACGGCACAGAACCGCCAAGGATATTCTGAAGATCACCTGTAATATCTACATTATATGGTCCAAGTACAAAAATATAGCTGGATACCTGCTGAAGGCTTCCTCCAAGTGAATAACATGCACCGGAAGTAAAATCGATGATCCTCTGTGCAAGCTCCACATCGATTCCTTCAAGATTCAGGATCACGGTAGAATTATCGACCAGTGTATCCGCAATTTCTCTTGCTTCCTCCATGGTTGTAGGCTTGATCACACAAACTTCCATATTTGCAGCCTGGGAAGAACGCTTGCTTGTACGCATTGGGGTAATCTTAGAAGAAGGTGCCGGTCTGGAAATACGTTCCTGCCTTGCCGGGGCCTTGGCTGCAGCTGTCTTTGCAGATGACTTGGCAACAGGTGCCTTAACCGTTTCATCTTCCGGCTCATCCTCTAGAAAATCCTCTTCCTCGTCATTTTTTTTCTTGGAAAATTTCTCAAAAAATTTCTTCTTTGGTTTCTCTTCCATATCATCATCTTCATCGAGGAAATCGTCATCATAATCGTCCTCATCCTCAAGAAGGCTATCATCTAACAATTCGTCATCGTCATAATCGTCGTTCAGTTTGATGGCATCTAAAAACTTGTCTAAAACGCCCATTTTAAATCTCCAATCTTATTAGTCTTATAATGCGTAATTTCTTGCACCAAAAATACCAGTGCCTACACGCACCATCGTAGCGCCCTCCTGCACGGCAACCATGTAATCTCCGGTCATTCCCATACTCAGAACACTCATAGTAACATTATTAATGTTTTTAGCAGCAATGTCAACACTTAATTTCTTAAGTTCACGGAAAATTTCGCGATTTTCCTCTGCATTATCAACATAGGGAGCAATTGTCATGAGCCCCTTTATCCGAATGTGTGAAAAATCTGCGATCTGTTCTATAAACGGTAAAACTTCTTCCGGTTTCAGACCAAATTTACTTTCTTCCTGCGCTACATTTACTTCTATAAGGATCGGAACAATAACCGCTTTTTTCGCTGCTTCTTTTTCAATCGTCTCGGCCAGGCGAAGCGAATCTACAGAATGGATCATTGCAACTTTATCCACAATATATTTTACTTTATTACGCTGAAGATGTCCGATCATATGCCATTTGACATCTGAAGGCATCTGATCATATTTATCCACGATCTCCTGCACTTTGTTCTCTCCAAAGACACGTGCTCCGGCATCATAAGCCTCCTTCAGCATCTCCACCGGTTTGGTTTTGCTTACTGCGATCAGTGTGACTTCATTCGGATCTCTGTTAATTTTATTGCAGGATTCATTAATATTTTTCTGCACCTGTGCCAAATTTTCCGCTACCATGATATAAATCCTCCTTTAATCAGTAAAGTATATCCTGTTCACTTACTTTATCTGCATTTTTCACAATACGGTCATATCGGACAAGCCCATTATAGGTTTCCTTTGATACAACCGCATATTCCTCATTTTCATCCAGGATCTCGATCCGGCGGAATACCGCATATCCCTGATTGACACAGAAAACTCCCTCCAGAACTTCTGTATCTCCGATGATAAACTTCTCTCCACTATCCGGATCAACAAGAGCATCTCCTTCTTTAAATTTATTCTTGTCTACGTAATAAATATAGCTTGTTTCCTGTGTTTCTTTGTCTGTGATCTCATCACGGCCATAGATACCGGCATTGACAAAGGTTGTCGTACTGTCGCCCTTTTTATTTCTGCCGGAAAGCATAAATCCGGATTGCTGTGTTTCATCATCCGTCGTAAGATATTTGGAAGGTATTGCATAAAACTCCTTCGTTACGATAGAAGATAACGGGATCTTTAAACCTGTCACATTGTTCGTGACAAGTTCTATTTCCAGAAACCGGTCTGACGCATATCGGATCAGTCCCTTATTAAAATCAATCTTACCGTATTTAGCCCCATCGATCTCCATGATTGAAAAGTCTCCTGTCTGCGTCAGATCATCTTTCAGAAACTTGACGCGGATCGATGTACGCTCCTTCAGATTAGCAGCCTGCTTCTCACTTAAAGGAATCAAAAGACTCCAGCGTTCATCTGTAATGATCGTATAAATATCATCTCCGGCCTTTATCTGTCCATCTGTTTTCAGATCCGTTTCCTGATAGGAATTCTGATCAAAATCAGCAGCTGTGACATTATCAACGGTTTTGGTTTCGTAGCCATCTGTAGAATACAGGATGATCCCGTCTGTCTGCGCACGGCGGATATTTGGATCACTGGAAACTATAGTTGTAACTGTGGCTTCCTCTCCATCTTCAGACGTCGTGCTTGCAGAAGAAGCTCCCGAACTGTCTGAAGCATACTGAAGGATGCTTCCATTGAGCTGATATTTAAAACTATAGGCACTGTTGAATTTGCTGGGATCAAATCCTTTGGAAAAGCTTTGCATATTACTGCGTATATCCGCCAGTTCCTCTCTGCTCAGAGAGGTTACATTGTCTGCAGATCTTGAACTGTTCAGGCTGTAGACAGCACCGTTGGCATTGATCTTGGTACCTTCCCTTGCGTAATATGTAACGTAACCGCCCGCATCTGCCTGCACTACGTTCTCTGTCATGATCGCCAGCCCTGTGTATGTCTCATTCATGGATAACGGACCGGAGGGAACCTGATAAGATTCCATATGAGAAGCTGTAAGATAAAGAATCACACTAAAGATCATATAGATAAAAATTGCTCCGAACATTACAGTTCCAATGTTCAGACCAAAAATTTTACGAAGCTTTGCTAAGAATCCCGGAGTTTTTCCGGAATGTACTTTATTATCCGGCAAATGAATGCCTCCTTTACATCGTTCATCTCTTAAAGTTCGTTTTATTGTAACATTTTATTTAAATGAATACAAGCTTTAAAACGTGCGAACATACTTTCCGAATATCCGTTTGCCATTTTTTCAAAAGTATGTTATACTATTCAAAATATAATTTCGTGATGCTGTCATATTATGGTCGACAGCAGATAAAATCAACCCAGGGAGGTAAGTACACATGACATATGGCAGAATCAGTAAAAAGCAGCAGGAAATACTGGATTATATGAAAAATGAGATCCTTAACAGAGGTTTTCCGCCCTCCGTCCGTGAAATCTGTGAAGCAGTAAACCTGAAATCCACATCTTCCGTTCACTCCCATCTGGAAGCTCTGGAAAAAAACGGATATATCCGCAGAGATGCCACCAAGCCCCGTGCGATCGAGATCATTGATGATAATTTCAATCTGGTCCGCCGCGAGGTTGTCAATGTTCCTCTTGTAGGCACTGTTGCTGCCGGACAGCCGATCCTGGCAGTGGAAAATATCGATGCTTACTTTCCGATCCCGGCTGAATATATGCCCAATGAACAAAGTTTCATGCTGACTGTCAAAGGTGACAGTATGATCAATGCAGGTATTTTTGATGGAGATCAGGTTCTTGTAAAGCAGCAGGCAACAGCAGAAAACGGCGACATGGTAGTTGCTCTGATCGATGATTCTGCAACAGTTAAGACTTTCTACAAAGAAAATGGTTATTATCGACTTCAGCCGGAGAACGACAATATGGAACCGATCATCATCACCGGTAATCTGCAGATCCTCGGCAAAGTATTTGGTGTATTTCGTTTCTTTTCATAAAAATATAAACAACAGATCCCACCCAATGTAATGTGATTTAAAAAGAGAGATATCTTTAAGGTAGCTGTACAGCCCCACAAAGATATCTCTCTTTTCTTTTTCAGCAGAAAACTTCTGCTTTTTGATTTCTTCTTATTTAGTTCACATAATATTTTTACAGTAAACTAATATAACAAATTTTACTCATTCTCACCAAGAAATTCTTCCGCATCAAGAATCTTGCCGTCTCTCCAGATCCTCTCAAGATCGTAGAAAAGTCTGTTTTCCTCATCAAAGATATGGATGATCATATCACCGTAATCCATGAGGACCCAGCTGGAGTTTCTGGTTCCCTCGATCTGTTTTGCTTCATATCCGGCACGGCCAAGCATTTCATCTGCATTGTCAACCATTGCCTGTACCTGATTCTGGTTGGAAGCACTTGCGATCACAAAATAATCTGCGATCACGGAAACCTCATGGATATCAATGATCTTGATATCCTTTGCTTTTTTATCATCCAGTGCCTTGCAGGCGATCCGGACCATCTCTTTTTCGATACTCATAGAATTTTAATCCTCCTGTCTGTTAGCTGCATCCTGCATTTTTCTGTCATGGAGTTCTTTATAATAAACATAAGCATCCCTGGTCGTACTGTCGATTTCCTTGGGATTTTCCTCCAGATATTCCAGTGTATCCTTTAAAATCTCATACATACACTCATCCAGATCTTCAAAAGCAATCTTTCGCACCTTCGCAAGATTCGGAGCTTTGTCACGCATTGGTTCAATATAGTCTGAAATATATACGATCTTCTCAAGAAGGCTCATTCCCGGTCTTCCTGTTGTATGATAAGTGATCGCTGTCAGGATCTCTTCGTCTTTAATATCATATTTACTGCTGGCCACATAAGCCCCCAGTTTGGCATGAAGAAGAAACGGATGATCCTTTTCAAAATCTGATACCGGAATATCATGCTGGCTGCACAGCTTCAGTTTCTTTTTATTAGGAATACACTTTGCACTGTCATGAAGAAGTCCTGCAGCCTGTGCATCCTCCAGATCATAATCATAAACCATGGCAAGCGCAGCACAAGTGTACATAACCCCCATTGTATGCTCAAATCTAGCCTCATCCAGATATTTGGAAAGTTTCTTTTTTATCTTGATAAAATCATATTTTCCCATCTGAATCATTTCCTTTATAGATATCGTTTTTCTCAATATAGGAAATCACAGGCTTGGGAACATAATAGCGGAGACTCTGCCCGCTTTCATGCCAGGAACGGAGCAGCTCACTGGAAACATCAATATTCATGGTATCCAGTCGAATAAAATTCCCGTTATACTTCTGTGACAGAAGTTGCATCTGCTGATCAAGTTCCTTCAATGGAGTATGATCTCTGGTTGCCACTACCAGTACTGCTTCCTGACAAATGCGTTCCGGTTCCATCCAGGTATCAAAATTAAAAAGCGAATCTGCACCGATGATAAAATAATACTCTGTGTCCGGATTCGCTTTATTCAGCTGTTCCAGAGTCCGGTAAGTATACGTATAGCCTTCCTCATGCATCTCGATCAGAGACAGCTCAAAGTGAGGATTATCCTCTATGGCAAGACGGACCATTTCCGCACGCTGTTCATCAGTCGCTCTGCCCTTACGGTTCCGTTTATGAGGTGGATTTCCGCAGGGCATGAACAAAACTTTATCAAGCTCAAGCTGTTCATAGGCTTTTTCTCCCAGGATCAAATGCCCCATATGAATGGGATCAAAAGTACCACCCATGATTCCTATTTTTTTTGTTGCTTTGCTCATTTATAACCTCCCGAGATTACGGAAGAATGATTTTTTTCTTGTCCTTTTTACCTTCTCTGTAGAGAACGATCTTTTTACCGATCACCTGTACTACCTGAGATCTTGTTCTCTCTGCAAGAACCTGTGCCATTTCACGTGGATCCTCCAGACAGTTCTGAAGAACGCTGATCTTGATCAGCTCTCTTGCTGCAAGAGCTTCCTCAACAGCAGCGGTATTTTCAGGAGTAAGACCACCCTTGCCAAGCTGAAGGATCGGATCCATTGTCATGGCAAGGCCTTTTAAATATGCTCTCTGCTTACTTGTCATTGTCATACCTCTTATTTATAATAATCAAAATCAAAGCCATACATACGAACCGTATCGCCTTCCTGGATACCGGCTTTTTCCAGTTCCTCCAGGATACCGCCCTCTTTCAGGAATTTCTGGAAGAAGGCAAATCCCTTCTCAGAATCCAGATTTGTATAGCCAAGCATTTTTTCAATCTTAGGACCTTCCACAAGGAATACTTCCGGATCTTCCTCGCTGCGCTCCACAGTAAACGGAAGATTTTCATTTACAAGAACATCTTCCGGGAAGAATTCCTGTTCAAACACTACCGGTTTCATCGGGCTCTTATCCAGAAGCTCTTTCACATGGAAAAGGAGTTCTCTGACACCCTGCCCGGTAACGGCTGAGATTGGATAAACCGAAATACCCTGTGGCTCAAATTCTGCTTTCAGTTGATCAATAGGGCTTTCTTCGCCATCATCAAAAATACAGTCAATCTTGTTGGCTGCGATCACCTGCGGTCTTGCTGCAATTTCCGGATTGTAGGCCTCCAGTTCTTTATTGATCTTGTGGATATCCTCCACTGGATCACGACCTTCTACGGAAGCGGCATCTACAATGTGGATGATAACTCGTGTACGCTCAATATGACGGAGGAATTCATGTCCAAGTCCCACACCTTCTGATGCACCCTCGATCAGTCCCGGGATATCAGCGATAACAAAGCCGCCGTTATCAGTATCTACAACTCCAAGATTAGGGCTCAATGTTGTAAAATGATAGTTGGCGATCTTCGGCTGTGCATTTGTCACACGGGAAAGGAAAGTAGATTTACCAACATTCGGAAATCCTACCAGACCGACATCTGCGATCACTTTAAGTTCAAGGAGAACCTCAAGTTCCTGAGCCGGCTGTCCAGGCTGGGCATATTTCGGTACCTGCATGGTAGCTGTTGCATAGTGCTGATTGCCTTTTCCACCACGACCGCCTTTTAATACGACCTGTCTGCGATTCTCACCGGACATATCCGCGATGACCTTGCCGGATTCCGCATCCATGATCACCGTACCTTCCGGAACCTTCAGGACCACATCCTTACCGTCTGCACCATGGCAGCGTTTTTTACCGCCTTCCTGGCCATCCTCAGCTTTATATTTTCTTCTGTGTCTGTAGTCTCCGAGAGTATTCTGGCCCTCGTCGATCTCAAAAATCACATCACCGCCACGGCCACCATCGCCGCCATCCGGCCCGCCATTGGGTACATACAGCTCACGTCGGAAGCTTACATGTCCGTCGCCGCCTTTACCGGAGCGGATAATGATCCTTGCTCTATCTGCAAACATATTACACCTCTATTCCAAAAAAAGGCTCCAAACCGGATCGATTTGAAGCCTTTTACCTATTTCATTACTCTGCGTCTACAGGAACGATAGAAACCTGTTTCTTATCGCGACCTTTTCTTGTGAATCTTACGACTCCGTCTGTAAGTGCAAATAAAGTATAGTCTTTACCGCAGCCTACGTTTTCACCTGGGTGAATCTTGGTTCCGCGCTGTCTGTAAAGAATGTTTCCGGCTTTTACAAACTGTCCGTCTGCTCTTTTCGCACCTAATCTCTTAGACTCGGAATCACGACCGTTCTTTGTAGAACCAACTCCCTTTTTATGTGCGAATAACTGAAGGTTCATCTTCATCATTGTTGTTACACCTCCTTGACTTTTACTGTCAAATATCGATTGTTATAACTACCAGCAATTTCCGTCAGACCGAGAAGTAAGGAATCCATAAGGAGCATCCCCCGTTCAGAAAGATCATTTCTGAAATGAATGGAAACAAATCCATCCTCTTCCTGCACATCAAATTTATCATCTGTGAATTTCTCAAGAGAATTCACCGTGGTAATGATCAGTGCAGATACCGCAGCACAGACAATATCCTGTCCGGCTTCTGCATAACCGGCATGTCCCTTCGAAATAAATTCTTCGTAAGATCCGTTTTTCTTTCTGACTTTAATTGTAATCATGATGACACCAGATTAACCGTTAATCTTTTCGATCTTAACCTTGGTGTACTGCTGTCTGTGTCCGTTTTTCTTGTGATATCCAGTTTTGCGTTTGTATTTGTAAACGATGACCTTGCGATTCTTACCGTTTTCAACTACAGAAGCGGTAACACTGGCATCTTTTACATCCTCGCCAACCTTTAATCCGTCATTGCTGACTGCGATCACGTTGTCAAATGTTACGGTTTCACCAGCTTCTACACCGAGCTTTTCAACTTTAATTACGTCACCCTCGGCAACCTTGTACTGTTTACCACCTGTTGCAATAATTGCGTACATCTGTGGCACCTCCTAATTATTTACTCGCCAAATTCGGTGGCTCCTGTTCTGAAACTGAAGCTCTTTAACCTCTTTGTGCGGCATACTCGATTATCATAACAGTGACATACTGTTATGTCAATAGTTTTTTTGATATTTTTATTATTTTTTTGTAAGCTCCCGAATGTCCTCGATCACCGGACGTCTTACTTTCTTTCTGGTCATTTCCAGGATATGCAATGGTGTGATATCAATGGCCCTGCTCTTTATCGGATCTTTTCTGAGGAGCTTCTGTAAAACATGAAAGAGTTCATCTCTGTGATCCGGATTTTCCATGTTGATAAAATCGATCAGGATAATACCTGAAAGATTACGCAGCCGTAACTGCCGGCCGATCTCCGCAGCCGCTTCCAGATTGATCTTGCGAAAGGTTTCTTCCATTTTCTTCTTTCCGGTATATTTTCCACTGTTTACATCAATGGATACAAAGGCCTCCGTCTGCTGGATCACCAGAAATCCGCCGCTGTTCAGCCATACCTTTTCTTTCTGGATCGCATCCAGTGCGGTTTCCACGCGATACAGCTTATAAAGCGGAAGAAGTTTGTCCTGATAAAAACGAAGCTTTTCTTTAAGCTCCGGGCTGATCTCTTCCAGATATCCCCGGATCATTTCCCCGATTTCCGGCACGTCGGTAATGATCTCATCCAGGTCACGGCCATAAGCATCTCTTACAGCCGCCACATAAAATGGTTCTGTCTCCAGTACAAGACTGAAACAGGTACGGTTCCGTCCCTGAACTACGGCTTTATGGTAGCGGCCCTTCAGCCACTCCAGTTCCTTCAGGATCTCTTCTTTGGAAGCGTCTGCGGCATTGGTCCGGACAATGATACCGAATTCCTTATCCGGACGCTCTGCTTCCTCTTTCAGCCATCCGCTGAGGCGATGGCGATCTTCCAGTGCCAGCTTGGAAGACAGACCAAACTTTTTATCTCCTGTAGTGAGAACAAGATATCTTCCCGTAAAATTCAGATTGGATGTCAGTGCCGGAAGTTTTCCCTTCATGGCATCCCTGCTCACCTGTACCAGGAGCTCATCTCCAGGCCGCAATGGTCCGTTTCCTTTTCTTCCTGCGGAAAAAACAGCTCTCTGTGCCTCTGCAAGAGAATAGTAGCATCTCTTTCCAGGCTCGATCTGCACAAAAGCCGCCTGGATATTGGATGCGATATTTTCGACCTGTCCGGTGTATATATTTCCAAGAATGGATTTTTCCTGATCGGATTCCAGTCGGATCTCAACGATCCGTTCCTCCTCTGAAAGGGCCGCTACTGTACAGGGCACACCATGGATCTCCATTCTTGTTATGATCAGTTTACTCAATTTCCTCACCTAATGATTCCAGAGTCACAAAACGTGGGCTTGCATTTTCTCCTTTATCGGCATACATTTCCAGACGTTTCACTGTGAAGGCAAATTCCGGAAGTTCTTCTCCAATCCAGTGGAAAAAGGTGTTTGTTACCATCTCCGGCTTCGTATAATTAGAGCTTGCAGATGCCAGCATATAAAAGAACCCATTCTCTCTTACTTCCATTTTATAGATATTCGGACGAAGATCGATCTCCTTTTCGCTGCGCTTGGTCTGCTTGGTCACTTTGATCTCCGGCTGTGCCAGAAATTCTTTCACACGGCTTTTCCAGTCAATAGAAGGCTCTTTGCCCGGACGGAACTCCACAAGATAATCTGCTGCTGCCACCAGTGCCATCGCTTTACCCGCTTTTCCATCCTCTACCTTGCGGACGCTAACGATATGCATCCCCTCTGCCATCTGTTCCTCCAGACGGGCTGCGATCTCTGCAGTAGGCATATCTTCTGCCATTTCCAGGTCAAAATAATCTCCGAGACTCTCCATCCCCACTCCAAGTGGAACCGCAAAAGACATGATCATATGCGGGCTGTATCCACCGGAAAACGCTACCGGAAGCTCTGCACGACGAAGTGCTTTCTGGAAATAACGCATGGTATCCAGATGTCCCACAAACTTCATAGGACCTTCTTTGCTGAATTTAATTCTTACCTTCAAGGCAGACACCTCCTTTAAATTTCATAGCTCCACATGCAGAACATTTCTGACGGCAGTTTTCCGTCACAACACCCTCTTTTGCACGCTGCCATTCACGCTCCAGGAATCTGCGGCTGACACCGGTATCAATGAAATCCCATGGAAGGATCTCATCCAGGCTTCTTTCACGAAGTGTGTAGAATGTCATATCCACTCCGCATTCAGCCATAGCTTCCTTCCAGATATCATAATCAAAATTTTCTGTCCAGGCATCGTAAAGGGCACCTTTTTCATAAGCCTTCAGGATCACATCCGCGCATCGTCTGTCCCCGCGTGCGAGAAATCCTTCCAGAGCTGTTACATCCGGTTCATGCCAGTTATAACGGATACTCCTCTGATTCAGCTGGGCGCGGACTTCATTTTTAACCACCTTGGCTTTTTCCACAAAATCCTGCTCTGTATACATTGGTGCCCACTGAAATGGGGTAAACGGCTTCGGCACAAAGAAAGATGTGCTGACGTTGATCTGTACCTTACCTTTACGCTGTTCTTTCGGAACTACCTCATAATAGGTCTCTGCGATCTTCTGTGCCAGATGAGCAATTCCCTTCATATCGTCTTCTGTTTCTGTAGGAAGACCGAGCATAAAGTAAAGCTTCACCTGATTCCAGCCACCCTTGAATGCTTCGCCTGCACCATGAAGGATCACTTCCTCTGTCAGACCTTTGTTGATAACGTCACGAAGTCGCTGAGAACCGGCCTCCGGAGCAAAAGTCAGGCTGCTTTTCTTTACATCCTGCACTTTACTCATAACATCCAGCGCAAACGCATCGATCCTGAGAGATGGTAAGGAAATATTAACAGCCTTTCCATGAAACTCTTCGATCAGGAAGTTCACCAGTTCTTTCAGCTGGGAATAGTCACTGGAGCTTAAGGAACTAAGGGAAATCTCTTCGTGTCCTGTATTTTTCAGCATGATACGTGCGGATTCTTTCAGAGTCTCCACATCACGTTCACGGGTAGGACGGTAGATCATTCCTGCCTGGCAGAAACGACATCCACGGATACATCCTCGCTGGATTTCCAGAGTTACACGATCCTGTGTAGCTTTAATATGTGGAACAACCGGTGCTTCCACTGCACGGTATTCCTTCTCCATATCTATAATCAGCTGTTTCTGGACTTTTTCCGGAACGCCAGCCTCTGTTGGCGCAAAGGATGCGATCGTGCCGTCTTCTTTATAGGTAACTTCATAAAGAGATGGAACATAAATTCCAGGGATCTTAGCTGCTGCCAGAAGAAAATCTCTCCTGCTGCCGCCAGCTTTCTTATTGGCCTTATAAGCATCAAAAAGAGCATCATAAACCGTCTCGCCCTCTCCAATATAGAACAGGTCAAAAAACGGCGCCAGCGGCTCCGGATTATACGCACAGGCACCACCACCGATCACAATCGGGAAATCCTCACCACGGTCCGCACTTTTCAGCGGAATCCCGCTGAGATCCAGTACCTGGAGGATATTGGTATAACACATTTCATAACCAAGAGTAATACCAAGAAAATCAAAATCACGGATCGGCTCCTGGGACTCCAGTGCAAACAACGGAATCTTCTTCTCCCTCATCACCTTATCCAGATCCGGCCATGGAGAAAAGAGACGCTCACACCATACATCCTCACGCTGGTTGAACATGTTATAGAGGATCATCATGCCCAGGTTTGACATGCCGATCTCGTAGACATCCGGGAAGCACATTGCAAAACGGATATCTACCGCATTTTTATCTTTCATTACGGAGTTAACTTCACCGCCAATATAGCGGGCAGCTTTATCAACTTTGAGCAAAATTTCATCACTTAATGCTAATTTTCTCATTCTATCCCTTTCTAAAATTAGTAATATTTCACAAAGAATTTAAAGATATAAAATTCAGTGAAACATCAAAAATGTTTATATTTGTAAGCCAATTCTTGTGTAAAAAGTTGCTATAAAATGATGCCCAAAACCCCGTTTGGTCAAAAATGGACATTTTTTCAACTTGCCAACAACGGTTATCATTACCCTCAAACAGTTAATATCCTGCGGATTTTCGCGAACTTATCGTAAAGAAAAATGGCATTTTGTATATTAAAATACAATGCAATGCCAAATATCACTAATAGCACAAAATTGACATACCTTCTCCCTATTATAATCATCTATGGTTAGGATTTCAAGAAAATTGTGTTCTTAACTGTATATGGCGATTGCATCCTTGTGCAGGGAGAATAATCCGGATCCGGACTCCAGTAAGGTTTCCTGGCATTTCATCAGTATTTAAAAAGAAATTCCACCATCTGCGTATTTGCACATTTACTTTCCTCCATTTCAGGAAAAGTTGTACTAAAAGCATGCGGAAGTTTTTTGTCCACCTCATAATCTTCAAGATGACAGATCACACCGGCTTTTTTTATCGCTTTTGCATACTGTCTGCTGTAATTTCGAAGAGTATCTCCGTAAGCTGTGACCAGAAATGACGGTGGCAGGTTTCGGATAATTTCTTTGTTTTCCGGATTTATATATGGATAAAACGAACTCTTTTTCCAGTGTTTCCCGTAAATATAGGAGGGAAGAACCTTCATAATTTTTCGGGGACGGTAAATATCCATGAAATGACAGGGCTTTCCATCTCCCATATAGTCAATGTCACAAATGAGTTCCACATCTTCCGGAAACGGATATTCCGCTTCATGTTTTTTCAGAAAATTATCAAGAAGTTTTTCTTTTTTTGCGGTTTGCTGTGCAATCATTTTATTAAACATGATTTCCCCTCCAGCTATGAAACAATCTACTATTAATACAAATGAATTTTCTTCTCTACAAGTCTGTCACCTTCATACTGCAATTTTACAGAAAAAAAGCGTTTTTCTCCTGAAAGGAGCAGATCAAGAAATACCTGATCCCCCTCCCATGCCGGAAGATTCGGCACCATGGCTTTGTCAACCCAGCAAAGTTCTCCCTCATCACATTCAATCAGTTCTCCTGCATATTCATCGGCCGTGAACACACACATAAGTTCTGATTCGCATTCACTGTTTATAAATGTCACCAGGCCACGGAACTTATAGGAGGTAAGTGTCAGCCCTGTTTCCTCTTTCACCTCACGAACAAGGCATTCTTCCGGAGTTTCCTGACTTTCCACATGCCCGCCAACGCCGATCCATTTGCCCTCATTCATATCATCCTGTTTTTTTACTCTGTGAAGCATCAGGAATTTATCATCGTTTTCTATATAACATAATGTCGTTGTCGTCATTTGATCCCTTCTTTCAGTTCCATCATCCTGCCACTGCCAGTGTGATATAAACCAGGATTGAAACCACACAATACAGAGAATTTGTTGTGGATGCATAAGCACTGCTCTCTTTCTTTCTCAGAAAAGTCTGCATACTGAATGTAGCAGGCGAGGACATATATGTAATAACCGCCAGGTTCAGAAGCCTGGAACCTCCTACCAAATATTTTACTGCCATGAGAACTCCCGCAATCATCACTGCCTGCAAAAGGACTCTCAGCAATATGGTTTTGAGGCAGGGGCTGATAAGTTCCGGCGCAAGTTCCATACTGTACCCAACTACAATAAGAATAATCGGCGTAATGGCCGTTGTCAGAATATTCTCCACACTGAGATAACAATTGCCAAAAGGACTGTCCAGAAGCTGGGTGATCATTCGTGTCAGTCCCGCAATAATTCCAAGAACCGTTCCTATAAAAGCAGGGGTTCGCAATGCACTGTAAAACAGGCTTTTTGCATTGATCTTTTCCCCGTTTTCCGTCTGTCCCAGCATTCCCATATACACACTGAATCCAAAAAGAAGTCCCGCAATATCCAGCACTGCAATCTGTGAAAGATTTTCGCTGCCACAAAGACTTGTATACAACGGATAAGCCATCATTCCACCTTCATAGATACAGACCAGAAACGGAAGATATTTCTTATATGGCTCGTCCATAAATCTTTTCATCCAGAATCCTGCCCCAAATGAAATCAAGAGCATCACAAACATGATCAGAACCAGAATTCCGATCTTTCCACTGTACTCTGCTGTTGCCAGTGCATGAAAAATTGCCACAGGAAGCATAATATTTGTTACCAGTGTTTTCATGTTATTGACACCACTCTGATCTAAAAGTTTCCATTTTCTGCACAGGATTCCAAGAATGATCATCGCCAGTACAGGCAAAACAATCTCCAAAACTTCCATCCCTCTGTCTTCCTCTCCATTGTCTTTAATCTTTTGTTTTTATCTGTTTCTGTGCATCTGCAAAATCTCCATCATCACTTCATATACCGCCATATTCTCTCTCACCACCAGAGCCAGGCTCTCTTTCGCCTGATTCAAAAGATGAAAAAGTTTTCGTACACTGGAATATTTTTCCGCAGAGCACCTGGATCTTAAATATCCTTTTTCGTCGTAATAATACTGTTCATCCAGCAATACAACGATCTTCTCCGCATCTCTCACTGCCTGGATACCAAGCTGTCCAGAACCCTCTGGCATCCGCTGCTGATATCCCTGTCCCGCAAAATCATTCAGAAAATTTTCCACCTCGCGGTCATTATTGGCATACACCACTGCAATATGCGGATACCATCTGGGGCTTCTTTTTTCCGGCAGGTGCATCATGTTCTGGATAAAAGAGGAAAGTTCCGCATTGGTACGGATCCGGTTTGTCAGATGGAATTTCTGGATCTCCGGCAGATTTCCCAGGCTTTCCACAATGCTACGATCCATCTCTTCCGGTGAGATCACATCCTCGGAATCACTGGAAAAGATCACCGGCCTGTGCTCACTCCATGTAAGCAGAACCGATAATTTTTCCAGGGACAGAAGATGTGCTTCATCTACCAGAATGCTGCTGTAACAGCCAAGATCCGTCGTTCCGTCCAGCTGAGTATCTGCCAGAAAATCTATCCGCCGCAGACGTTCATGAAGAATCTTCCATTCTTTTCCCGCCTCTCCACAGTGAATGATACAGACTCTCTGGCGCACGGACAACTTCATCGCAATATCATAAAGCAACAATGTTTTTCCGGTTCCTGGAAGTCCGCTGAACCAGAAATATCCTCCTCTTTCTCCACGTATTCTCTTCAGAATCTGCCGTTCAATATCTCTCTGCTGGGAAGTAAGGAAATACTCTTTTTTGAGAAAACGCTCCGGTTCTGTCAGCGGAGAGATCAGATAAAGCTCTGCCTGAAACAGATCCTCGATATCTCCCTCATAGTCCGGGCTTTCTTTCCCCAATGCAATACATAGCTGTTTCCAGTCCCCCTCCACAATGTGATCGTGATTGGTCAGTCTCACCAGACGATCTTCACTGCTGATATAGGTATAAGACAGGATCGATTTCCCAAAAACAGACAGATAATACCGGTTCTGAATCAGCTGTCTTCGAATGGCCTCATCCGATACACTGCCGCTTTTCAGTTCAATATTTACGATCTGATCATCCTTGATCTGAAGGAGATCAAACTCCTTTCCAAGCTTCGGGATCTGGAACGAATAAAAAAGCCGGAGCTTATATACCTCTTCCATATGCAGTTCCAGCTGCTTCACCAGTGCTTTCATACTTTCCAGTTCCCACTCTTTGATCCTGAGAAAAAAATCTCTGCCGGAAAGCTGGCGTTCCAGCTTCTGGACACATTCCATATTTTGATTTCTTGTAAGTGCATAGATCGATATTGCCTTCATATTTTAACCCTTACCTGCTGTTTATTTCTTTATCCGCAGTGTCCTGAGATGATTCTTCTGTTCCTGTGTGATCCGGTAGCTTTCAATGGATTTCTGGATCGTCTTGTTATGAGTCCAGATATCCATTCTCTGCTCTTCCAAGAATGGAAGGATCTTCTCATACTGTTTTGCCAGTGCTGTAGCAAAATACCAGGCTCGCATCATATTTACATAATATTCTTCCGAGCGGATCGCTGCCACTTTCTCCGGATATTCCGGTTTAAATCCTTCGTCCAGATAATGGCGCATCAGCATACTGATCCCGAACCGGATGATATACGGCTTATCCGACTCCATCCAGCGATAAATCTCCCGGATAAATATATCACGGTGTTTTTTCATCATATGGAGCGCCAGCAGATCACAGGTCGCCCAGTTATCAATATACGGAAGAAAACGCTCCAGTTCTTTCAGACATTTATCATAATCTCTGATCTGCTCGATCAGCAGGCCATGGAGATTATTTTCCTCATAATACTGATGAGGAAGAACCTTCAGGAACATTTCGGATCTTTCTGTTTTTCCAAATTCTTTTGCAAATTTCCGGAGTATCGGTGTCCGGATACCGATGATCTTTTCTTTCTCCACAGTCGGAACCAGCCTTGCATGAAAATCCCGATATCCTGTATCCTGCATTTCAAACAGTCTTTTCCGGACATCCCGGATCATCTCTTCCTGATTCATTTATCATCCCCGCCTTTTATACCAAAGATCGCGATCAGAGAACTCACTAGCAGAAGCATGGGGTAAAACAGTTTCGGCATGATCTGAAAAGCAGAAAGCTCAAATCCCAGTTCCTTTGCCGCAGAAATGGCAACCAGCATCTGGGCTCCATATGGGATCACCCCCTGGAAAATACAGGAAAATGTATCCAGGATAGAAGCTGTCTTTCTGGAAGTGATCTTATATTCCAGCGCCATTTCCTTTGCAATGGGGTTGGCCATAACAATAGCTACCGTATTATTGGCTGTTGCGATATCCATGGCTCCAACCAGAAGTCCCATACCAAGAAGTCCGCCTTTTTTCCCTTTAAAAACTCTCTGTATTCCGGAAAGCAGCGCTTCAAAGCCTCCATGCTCCCGGATCAGCGCACACATGGCTGCTACAAGGATAGCCACCATACAGGTCTCGAACATTCCGGAAACACCGGATCCGATATTGGTCAGAAGCTCCACCGGTGTGATATGTCCTCCAAGAAGCATGATAAATGCGCCGGAGATAATTCCAATCAGAAGTACCACAAATACATTGATGCCGATGATCCCGCCGATCAGCACCAGAACATATGGAAAGATCTGTATAAGATGATAATCCTGTACCACTCTTCCCTGGATCTCTGTCTGAAAAGACAGGATAAGGATCAGGAGCAGTGTAACAACAGCTGCCGGAAATGCGATCCAGAAATTTTCCCGGAATTTATCTTTCATCTGACAGCCCTGACCGTTGCAGGCTGCGATCGTGGTATCAGAAATAAAAGAAAGGTTGTCACCAAACATGGCTCCTCCCATCACCGATGCCACACAAAATGCCATATCAAAACCGGAAGCTTTGGAAACCGCTACCGCAATAGGGGTAAGAAGCGTGATCGTCCCAACGGAAGTTCCCATAGCCACAGATACGAAGCAGGCAACTACAAACAATACCGCAACAGAAAAACGTGCCGGTATCAGAGAAAGCATACAGTAGGCCACACTTTCTGCACTGCTGCGCCCCACAACACCCACAAAAGAGCCTGCGGTCAGAAAGATCAGAAGCATGGTGATGATATTTTTATCTCCTACTCCTTTTGCCATAAGCTCCAGCTTTCTGTCAAAGCTGATCGTTCTGTTCTGAACACATGCCACCAGGATCGCAGACAGAAAAGCCACAACGATCGGTACATTATAAAATCCCATAGGGATCTTCATCACATACTCAAACAAAATTCCCAGTCCCAGATACAGAACCAGAAAAACACCGATAGGCAACAGTGCAATCACATTTCCTTTTTTCTTCATTTCCTCCATAAAACAATTCCCTTCATCACTTATTATATTCCCGGTTTTTTTCTCCGGGTGATCTGTTTTCTATCATATCATATTTCCCCATTCCTGTCCTGCTGCTGACGGAAACTTCTTCATATTTCCGTCACGATCCTGTTATCTCTGATATTTTTTACCTTATTTAACAAGATTTTCACCAATTAAATCGTTCCTTCCGTTGAAATCCAGAGCTTTTTTCAGTATAATTGGCTGTAGACAATTGTGAAAAAGATATCCGAAGGATTTATGGTGATATCTCTGATCACAGTCATTAAAGGAGGAATATGATTATGGCAACATGGAAAAATCTGGACACTCTTGCTTCTTACAGCAAACTTAACAGTCTGAAAGATCACGTGAACATTGCAGAGGCAATGTCTGGCGAGCAGGGTGCAGAACGTGTAAAGAAGTACAGCGTACCGATGGCAGCAGGTCTGGCTTACAATTACGCAGCTAAGGAAGTGGACGAGACCGTTCTTGACGCACTTTCCAAACTGGCTGATGAGGCAGAACTGATCGAAAAATTCCAGGAATTATATAACGGCGCAGTGATCAACACAGGCGAGAAACGTATGGTCCTTCATCATCTTGCACGTACACAGCTTGGCGAGCCTGTTGTTGTTGACGGTGTGGACAAGCGAGAATTCTATGTAGCTCAGCAGAAGAAAGCTGCAGATTTTGCAAACAAAGTACATGCAGGTGAGATCACAAATGAAGCCGGTGAGAAATTCACTACGGTTGTACAGATCGGTATCGGCGGAAGTGACCTGGGACCGCGTGCATTATATATCGCACTTGAGAACTGGGCAAAGGCAAACAACACCTTCAAGATGGAAGCAAAATTCATCAGCAACGTTGACCCGGATGATGCAGCTGCTGTTCTTGCATCTGTAGATCTTGCTCATTCTCTTTTCATCGTTGTATCCAAATCCGGTACAACACTTGAAACTCTGACAAATGAGGCATTCGTAAAAGACGCCCTTACAAAAGCGGGCCTGAACCCATCCAGACATATGCTTGCTGTAACCAGTGAGACCTCTCCTCTTGCAAAGAGTGATGAGTACCTTACCGCTATTTTCATGGACGACTATATCGGCGGACGTTACTCTTCCGTTTCCGGCGTAGGCGGAGCGATCCTTTCCCTTGCATTCGGACCGGAAGTATTCGCAGACATCCTTGACGGAGCTGCCGAGGAGGATAAGCTTGCAACAAATAAGAACATTCTTGAGAACCCGGATATGCTGGATGCCCTGATCGGCGTTTATGAGAGAAATGTACAGGGATATCCTTCTACTGCAGTTTTACCATACTCACAGGCATTAAGTCGCTTCCCTGCTCATCTTCAGCAGTGTGATATGGAGTCTAACGGTAAATCTGTAAACCGCTTTGGTGAGCCGGTGGATTATGTGACCGGACCGGTGATCTTTGGTGAGCCAGGAACCAACGGACAGCACTCCTTCTACCAGCTTCTGCATCAGGGAACCAATATTGTTCCGCTTCAGTTCATCGGCTTTAAGAAGAGCCAGCTTGGTGTTGATGTTGATATCGAGAACAGCACAAGCCAGCAGAAGCTCTGTGCAAACGTTGCAGCACAGATCGTTGCTTTTGCATGTGGAAAAGAAGATGAGAACCTGAACAAAAACTTCAAGGGCGGACGTCCTTCCAGTATCATTGTTGGTGAGGAACTTACACCGAAGTCTCTGGGTGCGCTTCTTGCACACTTTGAGAACAAGATCATGTTCCAGGGCTTTGTATGGAACCTGAACAGCTTTGACCAGGAGGGTGTACAGCTTGGTAAGGTTCTTGCAAAACGTGTTCTCGCTCATGATACAGACGGATCACTGAAAGTTTACAGTGATCTTCTTGATATCTGATAAACAGATAGATACCGTCCCGGAAAATGTTTTTTCGGGACGGTTTTTCTGTATATGTGACCTTAACCGGGAAAGGAAATCTTAAATATGCAGCAGATAAAAATGATCGGTCTTGATCTGGACGGAACTCTTCTGAATACAAAAAAAGAACTCACAGAAAATACCAGGCGCGTTCTCAGGGAAGCTATTGATGCAGGTATCCTTGTTCTGATGGCTACCGGCCGGCCATATACCGGCATTCCCGCGGAACTGAGAAATTTTCCGGGAATTCACTATGCTCTCACCTCCAACGGAGCCAGAGTCCTTGATACAGACCATAATAAACTTCTTATCGAGCAGCTTCTTCCCATGGAAAGTGCAAAAAAGCTCTCCGTATCTTTGAAAAATATGATACTTTAAGTGAGATCTATTTTGACGGCCAGGGATATGCAGACGCTGCCAAGCTTGATAATGTAGGAAAATACCATCACGACCCTAATATGTGGAATTATGTCCGTACTACCCGTATCGCGGTTCCGGACATCCAGGATGTCATTACAAAAGAAAACAGAAGCATGGATAAAGTCCAGGCGCTTTTTGCAGACATGGAGGAACGTGCCGCCGCCTGGAAGGAATTAAGTGAACTTAAGGAGCTGGAGCTTGTAGGCTCCTTAAGCTACAATATTGAGATCAACGCCGCCGGTGTCAACAAAGGAACCGCTCTTGTTGCTCTTGGCGAAATGCTGGGAATCCCAAGGGAATCCATTATGGCATGCGGAGACGGTGACAACGATGTCCATCTTCTCCGGGAAGTCGGTTTTGGCGTAGCCATGGCCAATGCACAGCCCCAGGTAAAAGAAGCAGCCGATTATATTACTGCTTCCAATGACGAAGACGGTGTAGCACGCGCCATTGAAAAGTTTGCGCTGCACCGATGAGATATTCTATTATGTATGCCCAAAAGGAACCGACAGTTTTTACGCTGTCGGTTCCTTTTTTAGAATGGGATTGAATAGCGGTACATTCACATTCGATCAATATTCATAGTTTCCTGCCGGCTGTTTGATCCTGGTAAGAAGATCATGCCAGGACTGATCCCAGATATACCATTTTCCGGTTTTGGAGTGCTTATATGTACAGATCCATCTGGAACTGTCGCTGCCTGCAAAATCAGTAAATGATCTGTAAATCGCAGGAGTGGTCTGGGTCGGTTCAAAATACGGGATATCTTCACTGATGGAATTTCCCTTACCCGGAAGTGTGTCCTGTCTTAACGTAATGGAAATCGGTTTAGACGGAGTATAATTGTTGGCCGGAGTTGCTCCGTTCAGGTAAGAATTGCCAAGATATTTATATCCGTTATCCGCTTTCATACGATCCCTCAAAAAGTTTTTGTAATACTGAGTCATCTCTTTATTATTGAGATAAGAAATCATCTCCTCGCAGTCCGTCGGATTGGTCGGTGTCCAGGTACGATATGCAAGGATCAGCAGAGCCATGGTCTTATAGCGTCCGTCTGCCGTTGTGATATCATACTGTTTCAGTTCCTCTGCATTGGTCGGGATCGTGGTAAAGGTGTAAGTATAGGTATTTATCGTTACATTAATGACTTCCTTCTGTCCTTTATCATTGGTGATCTCTTTTTTTGCAGATTTAGTTCCTTTTGTAAGAACCGGCTCCACCTGTTTCTTTACTGTCTGTGTCACGTGGACAGTACAGCTGCCTCGCCAGGTACTCTTATCCCGGACCTGGATCTTTGTTGTTCCCACATTCACTGCCGTTACCTTGCCTTTACTGTCTACAGTTGCAACAGATGTATCATCACTGGTCCATACAAGAATCTCTTTATAATTCTTTACCTGAAGCTGTCTCACATCACCTTTATTCATATTTAAGGTGGTGTCACTTAAAGATGGTTTCGGCACCGGTGTAGGTGTCGGCTTCGGTTTCTGCGCTGCTTTTACTGTAACCTTACAGTTGAATTTCTTCGTATTTGCCTTCGCTGTGATCACTGCTGTTCCTTTTTTCACTGCGGTGATCTTTCCTTTGGAATCCACACGTGCGATCTTCGGATTGGAAGAAGAATATTTCACCTTCACAGTTGTTCCTGTCAATTTAATGGCACTGGATTTCTTTTCTGTTAATGTCAGCGATGTCCTGCTGAGCTTCGGTGTTTCTACCTTTACAACACATTTATACGTTTTTTTGCTTACCTTTGCATAGATCGTTGCGGAACCTTTATTTTTGGCAACCACCTGACCTTTGCTGTTTACGGTCGCAACACTCTTTTTGGAAGATCTCCAGGCAACCTTCTGCCTGGTTCCGGTAACCTTAAGTGTTGTCTTCTCACCTTTTAAAAGAGTTACTTTTGTTCTGTTCAGTTTTGGTGCGGCGCTGACCGTCACACTTCCAAATGCCATCGTAAAAATAAGGCTGATCAGCAGCACAAAACACAATAGATTTTTTCTCTTTTTCATTCTGATTTCCCCCTTTCCGGTAAAACGTATATTTACGTCATATATTGCTTTAATCACATTTTAGAGGAAATCCCTTATAAAAACACTAGCACTTATGATAGTATCCTTGTAAATATGATCGTTTATATTCTTTCATCGCCCATACCGGGGCTTATTGTCAGGAAACAAAAATAAAACAGGACTGATTTTTGATACAGATACTTGAAATCGAAAGTTTCATCTGTTTAAAAATCAGTCCTGTTATATAAAAAATATCATGGTTGATCCGTAATAGCAGGCAGATCAAGACATTCGCTATCTGCTCATAATGATACAGTCACGTAACATCGCCAGTGCATGCGCTGTAGTCTGCTCGCGGATCCGCATGCGATTTCCTGTAAAGTGGAACTCTTTGGCAATAGCCTTGCCCTTATAGCAGCAGCCCATAAATACAGTACCAACTGGAGTTTCCTTTGTTCCGCCTCCCGGTCCTGCCAGACCCGTCACGGAAATACTGATGTCTGCTCCGGATGCTTTGCAGGCGCCCTTTGCCATTTCTCTGGCACATTTGGCGGAAACTGCCCCCTGCTCCTTCAGAGTACGCTTCTTCACTCCCAGACATTTATGCTTGGCCTTGTTACTGTAAGTCACAAAGCCATAGCCAAACACCTCAGACGCACCGGATACATTGACAATGCGCTGGGCGATCATACCGCCGGTAAGCGATTCCGCCAGGGAAAGCTTCAGATCTTTCTCTTTCAGAAGATCGATCACTGCTTCCTCCAGTGTCTTGCTCTCATCTGTAGCGAAAACATTCTCTCCAAAACGCTTCTTTAGCTCCTTGACAACCGGTTTGATCAGCTTTCTGCAGGCCTTTTCATTCTCTGCGCTTGCTGTCACACGAAGATGCACTTCACCGGTTTTTGCATAAGGTGCAATGGTAGGATTGGTCTGGCTTTCGATCAGATCCTGGATTTCCTCTGCTACCTGACTCTCACCGATCCCGCTAATCTTTACCATCTGGGACACAATGATCTCCGGCTGGTTTTTCTGCAGATATGGGACCACGTACTCCTCGAACATGGGCTTCAGCTCATTGGGAGGTCCAGGAAGAAGGATCGCGGTTTTTCCTTTTTTCTCAAGGATCAGTCCCGGAGCAGTTCCGTTATGATTGTCAAGAACAATGGCTCCCTCAGGAACCATGGCCTGTTTATAGTTGTTCTTCGTGATACGTCTCTGAGGATTGTTTTTCTCATATTCCTTCAGATATTTATCGATCAGTTTCCTTGAGTGGGAATCTTCCTTAAGAGACATTCCCATCAGATCCGCAGTTACTTCCTTGGTGATATCATCCTCTGTTGGTCCAAGACCTCCGGTGAGGATCACAACATCGGAACGATCCAGTGCAGTACGGATCACGTCACGCATACGGCCTTCATTATCACCTACTACATCCTGATAGTAAACACTTAACCCAAGCAGGGCGCATTTTTCAGAAAGATAGGCGCTGTTGGTATTTACGATATTTCCTAGAAGGATCTCGGTTCCTACGGATATCAGTTCTGTGATCATGAAAAGAAACTCCTTTCGTATACTCTGATCCCTACTCCTGCATGGAAAGGACCTTTCTGTTCTGCATGATATAAGTCAGCAGGGAGATAATGGTCAGTGCAACGGACAGCCAGATAAATATCTGTGTCAGCACTGCAAAAACACCTCCGAAATCCAGCATCAGAAGTATGATCATGATCATCTGGGAAACGGTTTTGAATTTTCCCCAGTAGTTTGCGGCAATGACAATTCCGTTCTCCGCTGCGATCAGACGGAAACCGCTGATGATAAATTCCCGTCCGATGATAATGATCACAACCCATGCCGGAAGCTTGTCAACCTCGATCATGCAGATCATGGCAGAGCATACCAGAAGCTTGTCTGCCAGCGGATCCATAAATTTTCCAAAATTGGTTATCAGGTTATATTTTCTGGCAAGATGACCGTCAAACCAGTCTGTCACACTTGCTGCGACAAAAATCGCAAGACAGATCCAGCGGTTTGCTTCTCCTCCCCAGCCTGTCAGTAAGAAAACTACAAGAAATGGTACAAGTATCATTCTTGCAACTGTAAGTTTATTCGGTGTATTCATCGCTCAGCACTCCTATCAAATCATACTCAAGCGCACCTGTCACACGTACCTTTGCAAAATCACCTGTCATAAGCAGTTCGCCTGTCTGAACGAAAATGTATCCGTCAACCTTCGGTGCATCCCCGTAGGTACGTCCGATATAGGCACTTTCATCTGCAACTTTTCCTTCGATCATAACAAGAAGTTCCTGTCCGATACGGTCCTGGCCTCTGTCATAAGAAATCTCCTGCTGAAGCTCCATCAGCTCGTCTCTGCGTTCTTCCTTCACTTCTTCCGGAACCTGGTCTGCCATCTCTGCTGCCGGGGTATTCTCCTCCGGAGAGTAAGTGAAGACACCGAGACGGTCAAATTCCATCTCATCTACGAACTCCTTCAGTTCTTCATGGTCTTCCTCCGTCTCACCCGGAAATCCGGTGATCAGAGTTGTACGCAGTACGATATCCGGAATCTCCTTACGGAGCTTTCCGACAATATCGATCAGTTCCTGTTTGGAAGTACGGCGGCCCATTCTTTTAAGAATTCGGTCCGATGCGTGCTGGATCGGAATATCCAGATAATGACAGATCTTCTTCTCATCACGAATGGTTTCGATCAGTTCATCGTAAATCTCCTCCGGATAACAATAAAGGATGCGAATCCAACGGATACCTCTGATCTCACAGAGCTTCTTTAAAAGAATGTGAAGAGATTTTTTGCCGTAAAGATCCTTTCCGTAAACGGTGGTCTCCTGTGCTACCAGGATCAGCTCTTTCACTCCCTGTTCAGCCATATCCTCTGCCTGGGCAATGAGGCGCTCCATTGGGACGCTTCGAAATTTACCTCTGAGCTTCGGGATAATGCAGTAGGTACAGTGCTTGTCGCAGCCTTCTGCGATCTTCAGGTAGCCGAAATGTCCACCTGTTGTAAGGACACGTTTGCTTCCTGTATCCGGCAGATAATCAATATCACGGAATTCTTCGAAATGATTTCCGGCTACTGCTTCCTCCAGAGCCTTTACGATGTCGCCGTAGGATGTGGTTCCAAGAACAGCATCGACCTCCGGAACCTCCTCAATGATCTCTTTCTGGTATCGCTGTGCCATACAGCCGGTAACGATCAGTGCATGGCAGCTTCCTGTTTTTTTGTATTCTGCCATTTCAAGAATGGTTTCCACACTCTCTTCCTTGGCATCCTTGATAAAACAGCAGGTATTGATCACGATTGCATCTGCCTGTGTTTCATCGTCTGTGATCTCATGACCTCCGGATGTAAGAAGTCCCAGCATTTCCTCAGAATCCGCTAGGTTCTTGTCACAGCCAAGAGAGATGAATAATATTTTCATAAAATTACTCCGCTTCTGTCTGAGCTGCTTCTACAGTCTCAGTGCCTTCTGCGGTCTCGCCCTCTGCTGCCTCAAGAGCCTCCTTCTCAGCTTCAAGAGCCTCCAGCTCTTCCTCTTCCTCCTGTCCGGGAAGGATCTTTACTTTGCCCTTGTAAAGCTCATCAATGGCAACGGAAAGCGGTTTCTTTCCTGCTGCACCCGGTACAAGCGGCTCTGCTCCTGCGATCAGCTGGCGGGCACGTTTGCTTGCTGCAAGTACAAGAGAATAACGGCTGTTCAGCACGAGAGCCTCATCGTCGTCCTCGTTGTTTGTGTTGATAGCCTCAATTAATTCTGAATAAGATGGATGTATCATATCTTTTCTCCCTTCTGTAACGGCAGGGCCGTATTTAACTTTTTAATTGGTATTTATAAAAAAGCTTCCGCTTCTTTCTGGATCCTGGATACAAAATCATGATTCCTGGATGTACGCATGCGCTCACACCGGATGGTCTCATGAAGTGTATCAACACATTCCTCCAGATCATCATTGATCAGGAGATAATCATATTTATCCATTCCTCTGGATTCTTCAACCGCTCTTCTGAGACGCCCGTTGATCACATCCAGAGTCTCTGTTCCGCGACCTACCAGACGGTTCTTAAGCTCCTCCATAGACGGCGGACATACAAATACCAGCAGTGTATCCGGAAACTTCTCACGGATCTTCATGGCACCCTGGATCTCGATCTCAAGGATCACATCTTTCCCTGCGGAAAGCTGCTCCTCTACATATTTGCGGGGTGTGCCATAATAATTCTCCACATACTGTGCATACTCGATCAGTCCGTCTTCCCGGATCAGCTGTTCAAATTCTTCTTTTGTGCGGAAGAAATAAGCCTCTCCGTCCTTCTCACCCGGTCTTGGATTTCTGGTAGTAACAGAAACAGATAATGCATAATTGTCATATTTTTCCATCAGCCGTTTCATGACAGTACCTTTTCCGGAACCGGAAAAGCCCGAAACAACAACTAAAATTCCCTTACTCATTTCCTTCCTCCCTCATTTCCTCTCCATACGCTTCCGAAAATCTCCTGGCAATAGTTTCCGGCTGCAGAGCGGAAAGGACAAGATAATCATCGGAAGTAACAATCACTGCTTTTGTTTTTCTTCCCTGTGTGGCATCGATCAGAGTTCGGGTCCCCTTGACACTCTGTATCATGCGCTTTACAGGAGCGGCATCCGGACTTACCACAGCCACGATCTTGCGTGAATTGACAACATTTCCAAAGCCTACATTAATAAGTTTCGCCATTTACGCTCTCCCTTTCTGTCTGTGTACAGCCTGTTTCCTGTCCGGTTACTCGATATTCTGGATCTGCTCACGGATCTTCTCGATCTCTGTCTTCAGATCGATGGCCGCGTTGGATACAATAAGATCATTGGATTTAGACAGGATAGTGTTCGCCTCACGGTTCATCTCCTGTGCCATGAAATCCATCTTACGTCCCACGCCCTCGTTCTCATCCAGGATCTTTCTCATTCCGTGGATGTGGCTTCGAAGACGTACCGTCTCCTCATCATTGCAGATCTTATCTGAAAAAAGTATCACCTCTGCGGCGATCCTGGAATCATCGATCTGGTTATCTTCAAGTAGCTCGTGCATCTTGGCTTCCAGTTTCTCCCGATAAGCCTTCACTACTTCCGGAGAACGTTTTTCCACTACATCGACCTTTGCTTCCAGTCCGTCCAGCTTCCCAAGAAGATCCTGTTTCAGATTAGCACCCTCACGCTGGCGGGTCTCCACAAATTTCCGGCAGGCCTCATGAAGCGGACCTTCCAGAAAATTCCAGAGCTCTTCCTCATCCGGAGCCTGCTCTTCCATTGTAAACACATCCGGATATCTGGAAAGTGTGGAAACACGGATATCATTCTCGATCCCCAGTTCCTCACTCATCTGGTTCAGATAGCCCAGATATTCCTTTGCCAGCTCTGCATTGTATTTCAGAGCCATTCCGCCCATTGTATAGTCTTCATAGGTGATGAACACATCGACTTTGCCGCGGCGGATATAAGTCTTCATCACATTTCGGATCTCTCCCTCAAAATAGCTGAGTCTTTTCGGCATTTTGATGTTCAGATCCAGATATCTGTGATTGACGGATTTCAGTTCAACAGAAACCTTACGCTCTCTGGAAACTGCTTCTGCCCTGCCAAAGCCGGTCATACTTTTTATCATGTTATCCTCCAATACTGCCTCTTAAGTTTATCAGCTGCTGATAAATACAGTAACTGATTGCATACGGATTTATTATAGTTCATTCCAAAACCCTAGTCAAACTCTTTTTTTACTGTTATAATGATTGATGTTGAAATGGAGGTAAAATCATGGCATTTGACGGAATTACAGTTTCTGCTCTCGTGGCAGAGATCGATGATAATTTAAAAGGCGGACGTATCAACAAGATCGCCCAGCCGGAAAACGATGAACTTTTGATCACAGGAAAGGGTGCAAATGGACAGAAACGTCTTCTCTTAAGTGCAAGCGCATCCCTTCCTCTGATCTATTTTACAGATAAGAACCGTATCAGTCCTTTAACCGCACCGAACTTCTGCATGCTTCTCAGAAAGCACATCGGAAGCGCCCGTATCCTTGATGTGAAGCAGCCTGGAATGGAGCGCGTGGTGGAATTTGAGCTGGAGCATCTTAATGAGCTGGGGGATCCCTGCAGAAAGCGTCTGATCATGGAACTGATGGGCAAGCACAGCAACATCATCTTCTGTGACGAAAAAGGCATGATCCTGGACAGCATCAAGCATGTCTCTTCCCATATGAGCTCTGTCCGTGAGGTTCTTCCCGGAAGAGAATATTTCATTCCCAATACCAGGGATAAAGAAAATCCGCTGACTGTTTCCGAGGAAGAATTTACCGGACATATCTGTAAAAAGCCTGTGAATATTTCCAAGGCGCTTTACACTTCACTCACAGGTATGAGCCCGGTAATGGCTGAGGAGATCTGCTACCGTGCATCCATTGACGGAAGCGATGCATCGCAGTCCCTGGATGAGGCAGCCTGCACCCATCTTTATCATACCTTTCTCCGCCTTATGGAACAGATCCGGAACAGAGAGTTCACCCCGAATATTGTCTACCGCGGAGAGGAACCTGTGGAATACGGTGTCTTTCCTTATCAGCAGTTTGGCAGTGAATACCGCAGCGAAATCTTTGACAGTGTCTCTGTTATGCTGGAAACCTATTATGCTACCAAAAGTCTGCTGACACGTATCCACCAGAAATCCTCCGATCTTCGCCGTGTAGTACAGACCGCTCTGGAACGTAACCGAAAAAAATACAACATCCAGAAAAAGCAGCTGAATGATACTGCAAAAAAAGATAAATTCAAGGTCTACGGTGAACTGATCAACACCTACGGATACGGGCTTGAGGAAGGCTGCAGATCCTTTAAGGCACTGAACTATTACACCAATGAGGAGATCACTATCCCTCTTGACCCGACACTGACTCCGGCACAGAATTCCAAGAAATATTTTGATAAATACGGAAAGCTAAAGCGTACAGAGGAAGCCGTCACAGAACAGATCACAGATACGGAAAGTGAGATCTCTCATCTGGAATCTATCTCCAATGCTCTGGATATTGCCAGATCTGAAAGTGACCTTTCCCAGATCAAGGAAGAGCTCACTGAGTACGGCTATATCAAACGTCACTACACAAACAAAAAAGGCCAGAAAGCCCAGCCGAAATCCAAACCGCTCCACTACATATCCAGTGACGGTTTTGATATCTATGTAGGAAAAAACAATTTCCAGAATGATGAGCTGACTTTCAAGTTCGCAACCGGAAATGACTGGTGGTTCCATGCAAAGAAAATGGCTGGTTCCCATGTGATCGTCCGCACCAAAGACGGTGAACTTCCGGACCGTACTTTCGAAGAAGCAGGCCGCCTGGCAGCCTGGTACTCCAAAGGACACTCTGCTCCCAAGGTAGAGATCGATTATATCCAGAAAAAGCATGTGAAAAAACCTGCCGGTGCGAAACCCGGTTTCGTTGTTTATTACACCAATTATTCTCTCATGGCTTCTCCGGATATTTCGGATCTGAAAGAGGTTACGGAGTAATAACTATTCAACAAAAAACCTTCCTGTGTTTTCTTATTTCTTCAAGACCGGATACCTGTATCTCTGCAAGTATCTGTCCTGAGAAATTTTTCTGTAAACACAGGAAGTTTTTTTATTGAACATTCGCACTCCGCTTCGTTACATGCTCACGAACAAAAATCGCAAAACGATTTTGTTCAGATCTCCAGTTTTTTCTTCACTGCCGGTGCAATAGACGTATCTGCTTTATGATATGGGATCAGTGTAGACTGCAGTGCATGGTACAGATCGGATTTTCCGGGCCATACGGTTCCTTTCAGATGATTCTGCTCATCCAGCTGATGAAACCAGGAGCCGTTTTCGTGATCCATGACCACTTCATCCAGGTACTTCATAAACGCAGCATAATCTTTCGCATATTTCTTCTTACCGGTCACCTGATAAAGAACTGCAGAGGTATTGATCGCTTCCGCAAGAGTCCAGTGCATACGGTCATGTACCACCGGTTTGCCATTCCAATCTGTCGTGTATACAATTCCCGGTGCACCATCTGCGTTCCAGCCATCTTTTATTGCTGTTGTGTAAAGGTTTTCTGCTGCCTGAAGATGTTTTTCCAGTTTTTCTTTCTCTTCTCCACAGTTTGCAAGCGTCCACTGTGTGATCAGCCTTGCCCATTCGATTCCATGTCCCGGTGTTGCGCCGTACGGCTTGAACGGATCATCCGGACGGTCACGGTTGCAGTCAAGATCTGCCACCCATTCCTTCGTAAAATGTTCCGGGATCCTCCAGGAGTTATCTTCTGCCCACTGGATCACATGATCAATAATCCTGCCTGCACGAATGTGATATTTTTTATCCCCGGTGACATCTCCTGCTGCCAGAAAAGCCTCTACCGTATGCATATTGGCATTTAATCCCCGGTAATCATCCAGCACGGTAAATTCCGTATTCCAGGTGTCGCAGGCCAGCCCCTCCTCTTCATTCCAAAAATGTCGGTCATAAACAGCCAATGCCTCTTCAAGGAGCTCTTTCGCCCCGGGCCTTCCGGCTGTCAGTGCGGAAGATGCAGCCAGGATCACAAATGCATGGGCATAACACTGTTTATTGGGCACAATATCTCCTTTCGGTGTTACACCTGCATGCCAGCCACCGTTTTTTTCATCGTGAAGCTCTCCCTTCAGACCTTTCAATGCCGCATCCGCAAGCTCTCCGCTTCCCTCATGGCCAAGCATCAGACCCAGACTGTATACATGAGCCATACGACAGGTGATCCAGGTTTCCCGATTTCTGTCCTTCCATGGTGTTCCGTCGTCCCCCAGATAATAGGAACCTCCATTCGGTGAAGGAAACCGATGTCCGAAATTCAAAAGCTCCTCACAGGATGCTTTCAGGAATTCCCGATTTTCTTTTGTGCTAATCTCATATTTGCTGTTCATTTCAACCACCCCATCTACTTTTTTCTTTAGGATACCATTCTTTTTTGGGGACTTCAATTCCTTTGGATTCTTTTGACAGATTGACGAAAAAAGGAGAATGCCATATACGCATTCTCCTCATATTCAGACTTCTTAATTCCATTACCGTAACGGTCACAGATATCCTCATTAATCTTCAAAACAGGTGATCACATAGCGGTCACTTTCTATGATCACATCAGAAACATTATCTCTGTCCCAGATCGCATCGCTGATGATATCTTTCAACTTATCATCCATAACGATATTAAAATTCTCCTCGATCACCTGAAACGGGACTCCCTCATTCTCCTGTGCATACTCCATGATAAAATCAAGAATCTTCTCTTCCATACCTTAAAATCTGCCTTTCTGTAAATACTAACGTTTAATATATTACATCAGATTTCCGCAGATGTCCAGATATTTTCCAGCCATGTCCATGTGGTATTCCATAAGACATTATGCCAATATACACACCTCTTCACATTTCGTTCTATATCAGAATCTGGTATGTCGGTTCACATATTTTGCTTTATATTTGGAGTACACAATGGTCTGATCCTTGTAAAGGCCATAATATCCCGATGCTGCATAGCTGATAGATACTGCGATCAGATAGAAGGATACTCCCTTAAATCCAAACATTTCAAAAGCGATCAGGATCGAAGTGATCGGACAGTTGGTCACACCGCAGAAAACTGCTGCCATTCCGCAAGCTGCACAGATCGACGGAGAAATTCCCAGAAGATTACCCATCACACAGCCAAAGGTAGCTCCAATGCAGAAAGAAGGTACGATCTCTCCCCCGCGGAATCCTGCGCGCATAGTCAATGCTGTAAGCACCATTTTCCAGAAAAAGGCGAAAGTATCCGCCTGTCCGTTTTCCACCGCTTTTTCAATAAGCTCCGCACCAGCGCCCATATATTCATCTGTTCTCAGAATAAAGGTGACAACAATGACCAGGCAGGCGCCCACTGCAACCCTGACATATTTATTCTTAAACCATCTGCCATAAAGTCCTGCTGCACCATTCAGCGCAATACAGAACATAATGCTGACAATTGCACAGCCCAGAGCGATCACTCCCATTTTCAGGCCAGTTTCCACAGTCAGTGCCGGAATATCCGTCACATGAAAACTTTCCGGTGTGACTCCCATTCCGGCTGCAAATCCGGAAGCGATCAATGACGCGATCATACACGGCATCAGTGCTGCATAATACATCACGCCCACACTGACCACTTCCAGCGCAAAAACTGCCGCTGCCATCGGTGTTCCAAACAGCGCGGAAAACGCCGCGCTCATGCCGCACATGACAATTACATGACGGTCCTCCTCGTCCAGATGGATCCATCTTCCAAGCTGGTTGGCAATACTTCCTCCAAGCTGGATCGCTGCTCCCTCACGTCCCGCAGAACCACCGGTAAGATGAGTCAGCGCCGTTGTGATAAAGATCAGAGGCGCAGAAAGGATTGGCACATCATCTCTGGAACGCACGGTAGAAAGAACCTGATTGGTCCCTCCATCCTCTTTTCCAAGCTTCTCATACAAAAATACAATGACAAGTCCGGATAATGGCAGCAAAAAGAAAATCCATTCATGAGCCTTCCGATAATTGGTCACTGCCTTCAACGTAAAAGAAAACAGTGTACTGGCAGCTCCTACGATACATCCTGTAATGACAGCAAGAACCAGCCACTTGATCAGATTTGAGATATCCCGGCTGATTCTTGCACTGTAATAATATAAATGTTCCTTTAATCTTTTGTTATGATCGATCCCCATGTTCCTTCCCTTCTTTTCTTTACTGTCTGCATTATACTACATTTTTCCTCTCAGTAAAAGCAGGAAGAGAAAGCCCTGTTATTTTTTCTTCCGGGAAATATGCCTGTGTATCAGGATCGAGAATACACTGATCATCACAAGAAGCACTGCGGAAAGCCAGAATGCCGGAGACTTCGGATTTTTGATATTTGCTCCAAATATTGTAGCGAGAATAACTCCCGGCAGCGTTCCAAGCACGCCACCTACCATATAGGTTCCAAATGGGATCTTTTCAGCTCCGAGAAACAGACTCACAGCATCTCCCGGTAAAAAGTTCAATGTCCGCATAAAAAATGAAATATACAGGGAATTTCCGTTCTGGTAATCTACTACTGTTTTCAGTTTCGGATATTTAGCTGTAAGACTTTCCACCATGGATACACCTGAGAAGCGTCCCATCCAATATGGAAGCGCCAATGTAACTGCTCTTCCCAGAAAGTTCACCAGAAGTGCAGTTCCTGTAGAAAACAGATGTCCTACAGCAAGCTGCAGGATCGCAATTGGAAATATAAAAGAGACACTTTTCACTGCATAAAGCCCAAGCATAAGTAATGCAGCCTTAACAGGTTCCTCCGGTGTATAGCTTAAGATCCTTTCCACAGACAGATCCTCTCTATAACGGATACAGAAAAGGAGAAGCACAAGAAGGAGCACCGCCGGCAGATATTTTCTGATGTTATCAATCATTTTTTTCATGGTCTGATCCCTCCGTTTTCAAAAAAAGAGCACCGGCACCTGTTTTCGGTACCGTGCTCTTTCATAAGTTCTGCTTTTTTAAGTTTCAGGATCAGCAGCCTTTCTTCGCTGCCTTTCTCTCCTGGTCTTCCTTCCACATTTCCTCTGCTACCGGTTTCCAGTTTTCAGCATACCGGTCACATTTCGCACAGAGATGCTCTGCACTCTCCGGTGACTGAAGATCTGTGGAATGTGCTCCGGATTTTTCTACCATTTCTCTCAGCTTCTGCGGATTTTCAAGCATCGGGCATGGACGGTACATATTGTCATTAAACGGCTGTCCGTCATGATATGCCATCATCATCGGAGACTGCAGTGCTTCCAGAAGTGTTTTCTCGCGGATATTGGAATCAGAATAATGGATAAACACACATGGATCGATATCGCCGTTTGCATTGATATGCAGATAACGACGGCCGCCTGCAATACATCCTCCCACAAACTCTGCATCATTCTGGAAATCCATGGCAAACAACGGCTTTGTTGCACGGTATTTACGGATACGCTCATAGGTTTCTCTTCTCTGTGCAGGAGTAGGAAGCAGCTCCGGTGCTGCATCATTTCCAACCGGCATATAATGGAAATACCAGATAAAGTACGCTCCAAGATCGATCAGGCTGTCGTAAAATGCCTCTGATGTGATAGACTCGAAATTTGCACTCGTATAACATGCAGAGATACCAAATACAAGCTTCTTCTCTCTGAGAAGATTGATGGCCTTGATAACCTTCTGGTATACACCATTTCCTCTTCTGCCATCTGTTGCAGTCTCAAATCCTTCCAGTGAAATTGCAGGAACAAAGTTTCCTACCCGAAGCATATCATTTGCAAAATCCTCATCGATCAGTGTTGCATTTGTGAAGGAAAGGAAGATACAGTCATTATGTTTCTCGCAAAGACGGATCAGATCCTTTTTTCTTACAAGTGGCTCTCCGCCTGTGTAAATATACATATAAACGCCAAGCTCCTTACCCTGGCGGATGATGTCATCGATCTCATCGTAGGTGAGGTTCAGCTTGTTTCCATACTCTGCTGCCCAGCATCCTGTACAGTGCAGGTTACATGCACTTGTTGGGTCAAGAAGGATTGCCCACGGGATATTACAGCCATATTTCTCACGGCATTCATCCTGTTTCTTCCAGCCTGCAAGATTTGCATTGATAAAGAAGTTTGCAACCAGAGTTTTCATAACATGCGGATCAATATCAGTTACCAATCTATGAATAAACGGATAATACGGATGTTCCGGATTGGAAATGGCTGCGCGGATCATTGCTCTCTGTGTAGGAAATCCACCACCGGAAAATTTATCTGCCCAGTCCATGATCTTGATAAAATTCTTATCCGGATCTTTATAAACATAGTTAAATGCCTGTTCAAGTCCGAATTTCTTAAGTGTGTTCATTGCGCTCATACTATCTCTCCTTATTTCTCTCAATGTAAATATGCAATCTAGCTAAACGGACATCTTCATTCCGTCACACTGCATTTCGAGTACCAAAGCTTTCTTACTATCTTTGCCTGACTCATGGTGTTAGTGTACGTTTTTTCCATTTGAATAACAATAGGCAATATAATTGGTATGACCAAAAACTAGGCAAATCTGTTAAAATGCCTAAATATTATTGGCATTTATTCTAAATAACATTAGTTATTTTTGTGCATACTTACTTCACGATGTTTATCCATATAAAAAACACCCTGGCAAAGGCAGAAATATCTTCCGCCCTGCTTCGGGTGTTTTTGATTTATCTTATTACTTTACTACGATATTGATGATCTTCTTCGGTACGTAAATCTCTTTGATGATATTTCCGGAAATCTTATCTGCAACTGCCTTCTTTCCTTCGGCAATCGCATCTTCTTTGGAGATTTCTGCCGGAATACTGATAACAGCCTTGGTCTTGCCGTTGATCTGAACCGGAACCTCGATCTCATCATCCTTCATAATCTCCTCATCGTGAGCCGGCCACTGTGCATGGAAAATGGAATCCTCATGACCAAGCTTCTCCCAGATCTCCTCTGCAATATGAGGAACAAATGGCGCAAGAAGAATGGTAACTGTCTCGATGGTTTCTTTGTCAACAGCGCCGTCGTTCTGCTTTGCGATAGCAATCAGCTTGTTTGTGTATTCCATAAATCCGGACACTACGGTATTCAGGCTGAAGGCCTCAAGTCTGCTGGTGATATCGTATACCATCTTATGACGGGTCTTCTCCATCTCTTTGGTAGCCGGGATATCTTTCTCAATGCTGTCAAGAGCCAGATTCCAGAAACGTTTCAGGAATCTGGATACACCATCGATTCCTCTGTCATCCCATTCTGCATCCAGTTCCGGCGGTCCTACGAACAGCTCATACATACGTAAGGAATCACATCCGTAATCATTTACAAGATCATCCGGTGAAATAACATTTCCTTTGGATTTACTCATCTTGATTCCGTTTTTACCTGTGATCATACCCTGGTTGAACAGCTTGACAAACGGCTCATCGAAATCAATAGCTCCGATATCATACAGGAACTTGGTGTAGAATCTGGAGTACAGAAGATGAAGAACAGCATGCTCTACACCACCGATATACATATCTACCGGCAGATATTTATCAGCTTTCTCTTTGGAAACCAGTTCTTTATTATTCTTATTATCTACATAACGGAGGAAATACCAGGAAGATCCTGCCCACTGAGGCATGGTGTTTGTCTCACGTTTTGCAGGAGCACCACAGCATGGGCATGTGGTATTTACCCACTCGTCAATAGCTGCAAGCGGTGACTCTCCGGTTCCTGTCGGCTGGTAGCTTTCTACCTCCGGAAGTCTTAACGGAAGCTGATCCTCCGGTACCGGTACCGCACCGCATTTCGGGCAGTGTACGATCGGGATCGGCTCACCCCAGTAACGCTGACGGGAAAATACCCAGTCTCTTAGTTTGTAGTTGACAGTCTTACGTCCGATACCCAGCTTCTCGATGATATGCGGTGCTTCCTTCTTCAGTACGGAAGATTCCATTCCGTTCCACTCACCAGAGTTGATCATGGTTCCGGAAGCCTCTGTGTAAGCTTCTGTCATATTCTGAATCTCTTTACCATCTTTTGCGATAACCTGGATGATCGGAATATCGAATTTCTTTGCGAACTCAAAGTCACGGTCATCATGAGCAGGTACACACATGATAGCACCTGTACCATAATCAGCAAGTACATAGTCAGAAAGCCAGATTGGAAGCTTCTCGCCGTTCAGCGGATTGATCGCATAAGTACCTGTGAACACACCGGTCTTCTCTTTATCCTGAAGACGGTCTACATTGGATTTCATGGAAGCATCAAAGATATATTTCTCTACAGCCTCTCTTGTCTCGTCTGTTGCAAGAGATTTTGCAAGAGCATGCTCCGGTGCAAGTACCATGAATGTTGCTCCATGAAGAGTATCCGGTCTTGTTGTATAGACCGTGATCTTCTCTTCTCTTCCCTCAACCGGGAAATCGACCTCTGCGCCGTAGGATTTGCCGATCCAGTCTGTCTGCATCTTTTTAACCTTCTCCGGCCAGTCCAGTTTATCCAGATCACTTAAAAGTCTGTCTGCATATTTTGTGATGCGGAGCATCCACTGACGGAGGTTCTTTTTGGTAACCGGAGTGCCACAACGCTCGCAGCATCCGTTTACAACCTCTTCATTTGCAAGACCTGTCTTACAGGAAGGGCACCAGTTGATCGGGAACTCCTTCTCATATGCAAGCCCCTCTTTGAACATTTTTACAAAGATCCACTGTGTCCATTTATAGAATTCCGGATCTGTTGTGTTAACCTCCATATCCCAGTCATAGATCGCTGCGATATCGTTGATCTGACGTTTGATATTTTTGATGTTTGCTGCTGTAGATACTGCCGGATGAACACCCATCTTGATGGCATAGTTCTCAGCCGGGAGACCAAAAGCGTCCCATCCCATCGGATGGATCAGGTAATAACCCTGGAGCATTTTATAGCGGCTCCATACATCAGAGATCACATAGCCTCTCCAGTGTCCTACATGAAGACCGTTTCCGGACGGATACGGGAACATATCCAGACAGTAGTATTTCGGTTTCTTGCCATCATTGACATTTACCGGCTTTTTCTCCCAGTTTGTGCGCCATTTCGCTTCGATGGCTCTATGGTTATAAGGTGCAGCCATTTTTTTATTCCTCCTGACAAATTACTCAGTATTAATACTTTAATGCTTTCACACACTGCTATTAATTTTAACTACTTATGATGTATTTGTCAAACAAAAATCCAAAAACAGCCCTTTTCCATCAAAATATACATGAACCTGCAATCCTGGCCTGGTTTAGTTGACGCTTCTTTTTTCACATGATATAATTTCCTGCATGTATTTTCCTATATTATACATACCATACATATTTATCTTAGGAGGGAACGCATAAATGAAATCTTTTTATTCCTGGTACCGGAAGCATATTACCGGTGCGATCTTTACAGGACTGATCCTGGGTATCCTCACAGGACTTTTCCTGGCCGGACGGTTTGAACCTGTCCTCACTGTGACCAGTCTGATCGGAAGTATCTACATGAACGCCCTGAACATGATGATCTTTCCCATGGTCTTCTGTTCCATTGTCATTGGAATCTGTTCCATCGGAAACGCGCGTACTACCGGCAAGATCACTGCAGCATCCATGATCTATTTTCTCTGCACAACGGCACTTGCCAGCCTGTGCGGACTGATCATCCCGAGACTGATCCATCTCGGAAAGGGAGTCAAATTTGAGATGGCAACAGCCGATATCCAGGCTACAGAAATGAGCAGTATCCTTGACACCCTGAAAAACCTGATCCCTTCCAACCCAATCGCCGCATTTGCTGACGGAAACATGCTCCAGGTTCTGGTGTTTGCCCTGATCATCGGTTTCACACTGATCGCAGTCGGTGAAAAAGGAACTCCATTCCTGAATCTGATTGATTCCATCAATGAAGTATGCCTGAAGATCATCACAACCATCATGTACTTTACACCCATCGGTGTTTTCTGTACCATCGTACCGGTTGTGGAAGCCAACGGAACTGAAACGATCATTTCCCTTGCAACACAGCTTGTCATTCTGTATGTGGCATTCTTTGGCTTCGCTATTGTAGTGTACGGTTTCTCTGTAAAGCTGATCGGCAAACAGAGTCCGCTGAAATTCCTGAAAGCGATCCTGCCAGCAGCACTGAACGCCTTCGGAACCTGCTCAAGCTCCGCAACCATTCCATTAAGCAAGCAGTGTATGGAAGAAGAAATGGGCGTATCCAACCAGATCACCAGCATCGCCATTCCTCTTGGTGCTACCGTTAATATGGATGCTGTATCTATCCTGATGTCCTTTATGATCATGTTCTTTGCAAACGCCTGCGGGATCCATGTAAGTATTCCTCTTATGATCATTATCCTTCTTGCAAACGTACTGCTTTCCGTTGGTACTCCAGGTGTTCCCGGTGGTGCTATCGCATCTTTCGCAGCACTGGCAACTATGGCCGGACTTCCTGCCGGAGTTCTTGGTGTTTATATCAGCATCAATACCCTCTGTGATATGGGCGCCACCTGTGTCAATGTTATCGGTGACATGGCATGCTGCTCTGTACTGAAAAATGTTATCCAGATTGAGGAAGAAGCATAAACAAATCTTTCTGAAGTGTTATTTAAACAGAATACGAATTACTTTACATAAAATATTTTATGTAAAGCAGCAATAGCAAAAGCCGTAAGATATATGTTTAAGAAACTTTCACATATACTTACGGCTTTTCTGTTTATCAACTGTTCACATCCTGTATTCTTTATACTGTTTAACGTAAATGATGTAACACAGAAATTTATATTTCATTTTGCTGACTTTATTTTTTCAGAACACGGTAATTTTCTTCTCTGTCGTAATCCTTATGGACCCCATCGTCCTCATATAAGGTATACTCCGCACCTTCATATCCGAGAAGCTGCATATTTTTTGTATCCAGAGCTGCCACACATTCCGCTGCTTCTGCAACCGGAATACATTTTCCCTTCCGGATAAACAACGGAATCTCATTCAGTGCCACCTCTACATAATGAACACCCTTTTCAAGGATCTCCTCTGCAATGGTTCCATCCGGAAGGAATTTCACAAACTTCATCTCCTCCGGAAGATATACATAACGGCCTCTTGCGTTCTGTTCATAAACCGGAGCGATCATGATCTCATTTCCAAGAAGCAGCTGGTCTTCCACATGTACAGCAATCTTATCCTCCGGATAAACAAAGCCCAACGGCCGGAAATACATATCATCGTTCAGAGCCGCCTTCATATATTCACTGTAAAGATATGGAATAAGACGATATCTTACACCGATCACATGACGGAAATCTTCCACATTTTCAAACTGGTAGCATTCCTGCTCTCTGGTACCGATTGCTGTATGATCACGCATCAGCGGTGTGAATACTCCAAGTGCCAGGAAACGAAGCAGCAGTTCTCTTGTTGTATCAGCGCCAAATCCACCCAGATCTGCTCCTGCATACAGGAAACCACACATATTCAGAGATGGCATCATCTTCAGGTTCAAAAGGATATGAGCCCACCAGGATTTATTATCGCCGGTCCAGATCCCACCATAACGATGCATACCAATATAGGATGATCTGGAGAACATCAGAAAACGTTTTTCCGGATCGATCCGTTCAAAAGCCTCCCCTGCGGCTCTGGTCATATTGTAGCCAAACAGGTTATGGACTTTGTCATGGCGGATCTTTCTGCCATCCACATTATGGTAAAATCTCCGATAATCTTCCGGATTGTTTGCAACATTGCGAAGTGCACTCTGCATCTTCCAGATATGGATCTTTCCTTCCGTATCTTTTGCAAATTCTCCTGCAAGCTCTTTGACCTCTTTCATTCCCTCTGTGGAATAGAAGATCGCCGGCTCATTCATATCGTTCCAGAAACCGTCGATTCCCTTCTCGATCAGGAAACGGTATTTGTCACCGAACCATTTTCTGGCATCTTTGTTCAATACATCCGGAAAATGAGTATCCCCCGGCCATACAGCAGCTACAAAATCACTGCCGTCCTCTCTCTGGCAGAAGTAGCGGTTTTTGACACCCTCTTCATAAACATCGTATCCCGGCTCTACCTTGACGCCGGCATCGATGATCGGGATCAGACGGATATCCTGATCCTTCAGTTCCTTTACGAATTCCGGAAAATCCTGAAAATTCTCTTCACTTAATGTAAAGTCCTTATAAGACTGCATATAATCAATATCCATATAGATCATATCAATAGGAATATGATTTTCACGATATCCAGCTGCAACCTTCCGGAAATCCTCTTTTGTAGTATAGCCCCATCTGCTCTGGCCAAATCCAAAGGCAAATTTCGGCGGGATATAGCTTCTTCCGATCACATGACGGAACTGCTTTACAATATCATAGGGACTCTCCCCTTCGATCACATAAAGCTTCAGGTCTGCATTTTCGCAGGTTACCTTCATGGTATCCATTCTGGTATAGCCAATGTCAAAGGTGATCGCTGCCGGATAGTCAAAAAACATTCCAAAGGTTTCTTTTCCGGACACAATGATAAGATTATGTGCACCGTACAGGGAATGTTTATCCTCTGTATGCTCCGGATCATCGGTACAGTTACTGGTGTAAATGAATCCTCTCTTGTTGATACCGCGGTTGGATTCTCCCAATCCGTAGACGATATCCTCTTCATCCATGATATAAGTAAAAGAAAATCCATCTTCTGCACAGATTTCTCCATATCCTGGCTTTCCTTCTGCTGTCTCAATGTTTTCTGTCAGTGCCTCAGTCTCAAAGGGCTCTCCATATACATATTTTTTTATCATTTTTCCCTCTCCTGTTACAGATTTCTGTAAAGAACAAATGCCTCATAAGGTTTCAGGACCACTTTCTTTCCAAAATCCTTTCTTCCAAGATTTGTAATCAGACATTCTGCATTTTTCTGAAATTCTTCCGGAATTTCCATTTCTGCCACATGCTCACTGAAATTGCAGACTGTGAGAAGCTTCTCTCCCTCAAGGGTTCTGGTATATGCAAAAATCTGATCATGATCTCTGTAAAGTGCCTCAAAAACACCGTAAACGATCACCGGTTTTTCTTTTCTTAAACGGATCAGCTTCTGATAATAATGGAAAATAGAATTCGGATCTGAAAGCTGCTGCTTCGCATTGATCTCCTTATAATTAGAGTTTACCCTGATCCATGGCGTTCCCTCCGTAAAGCCGGCCTGATGAGAATCCTCCCACTGCATTGGTGTTCTGGCATTGTCACGTCCTCTCAGCATCAGGCACTTCATCATATATTCCGGTGTATAAATACCTGCTTCTGTATATTCATGGAAATACTGAATACTCTCGATATCACGATAATCCTTAAGCTCTGTAAAATAAGCATTGGTCATTCCAAGCTCTTCTCCCTGATAAACATAAGGAGTTCCCTGCATCATATGAAGACAGGTTGCCAGCATCTTGGCTGAAGTTTCCCTGTATGCCGGATTATCATTTCCAAATCTGGAAACACTTCTTGGCTGGTCATGATTTCCAAGAAACAGACTGTTCCATGCTTTTCCCGCAAGCTCTTCCTGCCATTTGATCATAACCTTTTTAAATTCCTGGAAATCGTATTTCTCGGTAGTCCATTTACCATGGTCTGATCCCTGGTCCTCTACATGCTCAAACTGAAACACCATGTTCAGCTCATTCCTGTCCTCACCTGCATATTTCTGTGCCTCTTCGATAGTCACACCGGAGGTTTCTCCAACTGTCATCACATCGTATCGGGATAAAACCTCTCTGTTCATTTCCTGAAGAAACTCATGGACCCTCGGGCCATGGACGCAGTAAGGACCAAAATCACCGTATAATCCTCCATTCATTTCTCCATCCGGATATGACTGATCCTTGGAGATCATGCTGATCACGTCCATTCGGAAACCGTCGATTCCTTTTTCACACCAGAAATTCATCATATCGTAAACTTCCTGACGAACCTTTTCATTTTCCCAGTTCAGATCCGGCTGTTTTCTTGAAAACAGGTGAAGATAATACATCTCTGTCTGAGGATCATACTCCCATGCAGGTCCTCCGAACGCACTTCCCCAGTTATTCGGTTCTTTTCCATTCACCGGCTCTCTCCAGATATAGTAATCCCTGTAAGGATTATCTTTGGATTTCCTGCTTTCAATAAACCAGTTGTGTTCATCGGAAGTATGGTTTACGACCAGATCCATGAGGATCTTAATGCCCCGTTTATGCGCTTCTTCAAGAAGCTTTTCATAATCCTCCATGGTTCCATATTCTTTATAGATTCTGCGGTAATCGGAAATATCATAGCCATTGTCATCCTGCGGAGATTCCAGCATGGGTGAGATCCAGAGAACATTTACTCCCAGTTCTTTCAGATAGTTCAGTTTTTCTATGATCCCGGGAATATCACCAATTCCGTCTCCGTTGCTGTCCTTAAAACTTCTCGGGTAGATCTGATATACCACGCTTTCTTTCCACCAGTTTTTTTCCATGGTAAATTGCCTCCTTTTTCTGTTGATTCTGAAATCAGCATATCCTATCCCACCTTTAAAATCAATAAGTTTCTCGTGAAACTTAAATTACTGCCAAACTTTTCTGTTTTTTTTATGCAGTTTTAACAATAAAGCACTACTGGCCTCTAAAAATAATTTCCAACCGTATTTCGATGATGTGCCAGGAAAAGTCAGCACAACATAAAAAAAGAGATCCTGCTACTCTTTTACAGAATCTCTCTTTACAAGCCAGACAGGGCTTTTTACATTTTTTTCGGCAGGTTCCTTTCCCTCTGCCATAAGAAGCAGCTTCCGCAAGGCCAGAACTGCTTTCTGATGAACATCCTGATGAATGGTGGTCAGCTTTGGCCTGACGATCTGCGCATAAAAATTATCATCAAAGCCGGTAATGGAAATCTGATCCGGAATCCGGATTCCCCTGTCTGTAAAAAAATTGATGGCCTCCACAGCTGTGTAATCCGAAGAAAATGCCAGAGCCTTTGTCTCCAGAAAATGAGGCAGCAGCTCTTCATATTTTTTCAGTCTGCGCCGGGGTTCCTGGGGAACCACCACATAGCGGGAGCGGCTGCAGAAGCCGCCATTTTTTTCCATAGCCTGTTTGAATCCAAGCCATCTGGCATAATCACTGTCCTGCTCTGTTTCCGCAACAAAAAGTGCCCGGTGGTATCCACAGGAATGCAGATATTCCCCGATCTGATATCCGCCGGAATAATCATCCACTCCTACATTCTGAAAGCTATATCCACCCTTCGGATAGGCATCGATCAATACCATTTTTTTATTCAGTTTTCTGGAAAGCTGATGATACTGTTCTTCATTATACCCTATAATGATAAGACCCTCTACATTCCAACGGGATGCCATATCTACCACATTATCGATCCGTTCACCGCCAATGAGCATAATATAATAGCCTCTGTTTTCTGCTTCGACCTGCAGCGTTCCGGTGATCTCTCCCACAAAAGAATCCTGCAGAGACTGCATACCATGAATGAAGGAAAAACCAAGAACCACTCCAATGATCCTTGAGCCGTGTCCGGATAGCATCACAGATCCCATGTGGGGAACATAATTCTGCTCCTTCAGGATCGCCGTGATCCGGTCAATGGTGCTCTGTGAAACCCGTTTTGTATTTCCATTGATCACATTGGATACGGTTGTACGACTGACACCTGCCATATCCGCGATATCCTGCAGCCTTATCATTTCATTGAATACTGCATCAGCTCATAATGAAGCTCACAGCCCTCATAGATTTCTGCCGGAAGTAATGCTCTGGCAACCACTTTCAGTTCCTCCTCCAGCTGATCCACACGCTTCAAATGTGCATAATCTCCGTCAATCTGTTCCACGATATAATCACATACTAACATTTTTTGTCCTCTCTCTTTTCTTTTTTGCTCATACTTCAATAACCTGTATGAGCGCAATTCGTTTCTCTGACTGTTTATTCACGAATGCATCTAAAAACAGGCTACAGCAAATGCTGCAGCCTGTCAACTCTTTATTCTGCCCTCAAAAAATATCTCTGTTTATTCGTCAGCACTGTCAACCTTGCTTGCGCGTGCCGCGATCTCTTTCTCCTGGATATCATTAGGAGCCTGCTCATAGCGTGCAAATTCATAGGAGAAATCTCCGCTTCCACCGGTCATGGAACGAAGGACAGTGGAATAACCATAGATTTCAAGAAGCGGAACATCTGCCTCAATGATGGTATTTCCTTCGTGATCCGGATTCATTCCGAGAACACGACCACGTCTCTTGTTCAGATCTCCCATAATATCACCGGTATATTTATCCGGAACTGTAATCTTCATGGAGATGATCGGCTCAAGAAGTACAGGAGACGCTTCCATAAAGCCCTTCTTGAAGGCAAGGATAGTTGCCATCTTAAATGCCATCTCAGAAGAATCTACCGGATGATAAGATCCATCATAAAGGGTTGCCTTCACACCAACAACCGGATATGCAGCCAGAGGTCCCTTGAGAACACATTCCTGAAGTCCCTTCTCAACAGCCGGGAAGTAGTTCTTCGGAACTGCACCACCTACAACTACCTGCTCAAATACATAAGGTGTTTCCAGATCGCCAGATGGCTCAAAGCGCATCTTAACGTGGCCATACTGTCCGTGTCCGCCGGACTGTTTCTTATGTTTGCCTTCTACATCTGAATTCTTACGGAGTGTTTCACGGAACGGAACCTTCGGTTTGGAAAGCTCTACATCCACTTTATAGCGCTCCTTCAGCTTGCTGACAACGATATCCAGATGCTGATCTCCCATACCGTAGATCAGGCTCTGACGGTTTGCACTGTCATTGACAACCTTCAGTGTTCTGTCCTCTGTCATCATCTTGGCAAGGGACTGTGCGATCTTATCCTCGTCGCCCTTCTTCACTGCCTTAAATCTCTTATATGTATATGGTGTGGAAAGTATAGCCTTTGGATAAAGGATCGGATTCGCCTTGGTTGCAAGGCTGTCACCGGTCTGTACACTGCCAAGCTTGGCAATGGCACCGATATCCCCTGCAAAAAGCTCCGGAACTTCGATCGGTTTGGAACCTTCCAGGACATAAAGCTTGTTTACACGCTCCTCTGTTCCTTTCTCTACATTAAGAAGTGTATCATCGGATTTCAGCACACCGGAGCATACCTTGATCAGAGAATATTTACCAAGGAACGGATCCGCGATGGTCTTAAATACATAGGCGGATTTTGCCTTGGCAAAGTCATAATTGGCCTCAAAGATCTCGTTAGTCTTCTGTGCGATACCATTGCAGGAACGTCCGCTTGGGCTTGGGAAGTAACCGCAGATATCATCCAGAAGGTTAGATACACCGCGAAGGTTCACCGGTGATCCCATGCATACCGGAACAATACTTCCATCCTGTACATTGGTTGCAATAGCGGCGGAAACCTCTGCTACGGAGAAGGTATCTCCCTCGAAATAACGGTCCATAAATTCTTCGCTTGTCTCTGCAACAGACTCCATCAGAGTTTCATGATATTTCTCAAGATATTCTGTCAGATAATCCGGAACCGGGCATTCTTCCTTGCCGGCCTTATCAATATATCTTCTTCCTGCCTGCTTCACAACATTGACATAACCTACAAACTTACCATCCTCACGGATTGGGAAATGAAGGGGAGCGATCCTCTTGCCGTACAGCTCTGTCAGCTCTTCCACGACCTCACGATAGCTGACATCATCCACGTCCATATCTGTAACAAAGATCATTCGCGGAAGCTTATATTTCTCACAGAGATTCCATGCTTTCTGTGTTCCTACCTGAACACCGGCCTTACCGGAAACAACGATGATCGCTGCATCTGCGGCACTGACTGCCTCCTCAACTTCTCCCACAAAATCGAAGTATCCGGGAGTATCCAGTACATTTACCTTCACCTTGTCCCATGGTACCGGGATCAAAGAAGTTGTGATGGAAAAATGTCTCTTTATTTCTTCCTTGTCATAATCGCTGACAGTATTGCCATCCTCAACACGTCCGAGCCTGCTTGTCATACCTGCCAGATAAGCCATTGCCTCAGCCAGTGTTGTTTTGCCTGCGCCACCATGACCTAATAGGACTACATTTCTGATTCGGTCTGTTCTGAAAACGTCCATATGTAATACCTCCCTGTTTGTCTTACTTAATATGTTCACATTTTACTAAATTTCCATGCAAATTTCAAGTATTTTATTCAATTTTGACAACTTTTTTTCAGAAAGTTTTTCGTATTACCGTCAATTAATACAGAACAGTCGTCTATCTTTCAGAATTTCCGGTTTACATACTTTTTCACGGCATCCACAGAACGGTTCAGTACCAGCTCTTCCGGAAAATCCAGTTTGGTCAGAAGGTCTCTGGCAAGATCAAATTCCCCGATCAGAAGATCAAAATGGGCATCACTGTCCATAACCACAGGTACCCGATATTTTTTGCAGTATTCCAGCATGATGGTATCATTCTCTACTGCATTCTCACGGTTACAGTCAGGGTCTATGGAGTGATTGTTCAGCTCCAGGACTTTACCGTATTCTCTGGCTCCCTGTACAAGCGCCTCATAGTCAACCTCGTATCTTCCGTCATCCGGATGTCCGATGATATTGACACACGGATTCTTCATAGCATTAAGATAGGCCTCCGTATTCTCCTGTCTGCTGCCTGGTCTGATGCATGGAACATGAAGACTTGCAATGACCACGTCCAGCTTCTCCAGGGTTTTCTGCTCAAGATCTACCGTTCCCGCCGCATCCAGGATATTTACCTCCGAACCCAGAAGCAGCTGAATCCCGTACATTTCACGGGGTACTACCTTTATATTCTGGAAATAAAACTTATGACAGGTTCCGGGCATTTTCGGTGCATGCTCTGTGATTCCCAGAAGTTCAAGGCCTTTATCGGAAGCAGCCTTGGCCATCTCGCGAAGTGTGCAGTATGCATGTCCGCTGGCTACGGTATGTGTGTGAAGATCCATAACTGACTGATATTTCATGATAAATTCTCCTCTGTATCTTATATTGTTTTTTTCTTATTATATTATACGTCCGAAATCTCCGATTTCTCAAGCCTTTTTCTATTGTTACTGTTTACTCCGTTCTCAGCAACACGCTTCGCGGAATATTACCAATGAACAGTAACTTTCTATTACTCTTCCCTGTTCGCAAAACATTACGGTAAACAACTATAAAAATGGCCTTCCTGTTTCCGCTAACATTTGTTGACATTTTTCACACTTTCTTTTACAATATAGTCGTGATTTACACTATTAAAGAATAAAAGTAAAAAGTAACCTGAAAGGACTCTGAAGTACTATGAAAACCATAGGTTTTATCGGCCTTGGACTGATCGGCGGCTCCATTGCCAGAACCATACGAAAATTTCACCCGGATTATCGCCTGCTTGCCTTTGACAAAGACAGAACTGCTCTGGCAGAGGCAGTCAGTTTAAACGTGATCAACGGGATCTGTGATATTGACGATGAGCAGTTATATAACTGTGATTATCTTTTTCTCTGTGCACCTGTAGAATTTAATGTGGAATACATGGAAAAGATCAAAGATTCTCTTGGAAAGAACTGTATCCTCACAGATGTAGGCAGTGTAAAAAGCGTTATCCACGAAAAAGTAACCGAGCTCGGACTTGAAGGACGCTTCATCGGCGGTCATCCTATGGCAGGCTCCGAACGCAGCGGTTTTTCCAATTCCAGTGATCATCTTCTGGAAAATGCTTATTATATCATCACTCCGGGAGGAGAAGTTGCTTTGGAAAAGATTTCTGATTTCACAGAACTGATCTCCTCTCTTGGTGCGATCCCCCTTGTTATCACTGCAGAAGAACATGATTTCATCACGGCAGGAGTCAGCCACCTTCCTCATATCGTAGCCTCCGCTCTTGTAAATCTTGTAAATCTTCTGGATAACGACGCCCAGTATATGAAAATGATCGCAGCCGGCGGTTTCCGTGATATCACACGTATTGCCTCTTCTTCACCGGTTATGTGGGAACAGATCTGTCTGGAAAATCAGAAAAACATTTCCACGGTTCTAGATGAATTTATCCGTATGCTGATCCAGATCCGCTGTTCCATTGACAACAAAGAAGCTGACAACATCTTTGACATGTTTGCAAGCTCCAAGGATTACCGTGACTCCATTGACATTGTAGACAACAGCCTGATTCCCCGCTCCTATGTCCTTTATATCGATGTGGCAGATGAGGCCGGTGCCATTGCAACCATCGCAACCATCCTTGCAACAGAAAAGGTCAGCATCAAAAATATCGGTATTATCCACAACCGAGAATTTGAAGATGGCGTTCTGAAGATCGAATTTTATACAGACGCAGCTCTGGAGCAGGCTAAAGTGCTTCTTACAAAACGTAATTACAAGATCTGCGAACGCTGATATATAAACGGCAGCAGATATCCGATCTGCTGCCATGTATTTCAAAAATAACAATACAGGCAGGTACTAATATGGAAATCAAAAAAGCAAAAAAATTATCCGGCTCTCTTGCCATTCCCGGAGATAAATCCATTTCTCACAGAGCTGTCATGTTCGGCTCTCTTGCAGAAGGCACTACCAAAATCACAAATTTTCTGGAGGGTGCAGACTGTCTCTCCACTATTTCCTGTTTCCGGAAAATGGGTATTAACATTGAAAATACAGAAGGAGAGATCCTGGTCCACGGAAAAGGTCTCCATGGTCTCTGTGCTCCGTCAGAGACTCTTGACGTCGGTAACAGCGGTACCACCACCCGCCTCATCTCCGGGATCCTTGCAGGACAGGACTTTGTATCAGAGCTTACCGGCGATGCTTCCATCCAGAAACGCCCTATGAAACGGATCATGACTCCGCTTTCCCAAATGGGTGCCGATATCGTAAGTCTCAACGGAAACGGATGTGCACCGCTTAAGATCTCCGGAAAAAAGCTCCATGCCATCCACTACAATTCTCCGGTAGCATCTGCCCAGGTAAAATCCTGCGTACTTCTTGCCGGAATGTACTCTGACGGCATTACCCGTGTAACAGAGCCGGTCCTTTCCAGAAATCACACGGAGATCATGCTGAATTACTTTGGCGCCAATGTAACCGCAGAGGGAACAACAGCATCCATCAAACCGGACCCATCTCTTTACGGACGTGAGATCCTGGTTCCGGGAGATATCTCTTCTGCAGCTTATTTTATCGCAGCAGGTCTTCTTGTTCCCAACAGTGAGATCCTTCTGAAAAATGTGGGGATCAACCCGACCCGTGACGGCATCCTCCGTGTATGCAGGGCCATGGGAGCAGATATCACTCTTCTTAATGAAACCACAGAGGGCGAACCTACTGCCGATCTTCTGATCCGCTCCTCTGCGCTTCACGGGACCACAATAGAAGGCGCGATCATTCCTACTCTGATCGATGAACTTCCGATGATCGCCGTTATGGCAGCTTTTGCAGAAGGAACCACTGTTATCCGGGATGCACAGGAGCTTCGTGTCAAAGAGTCCGACCGCATCCAGGTTATGACGGAAAATCTTCGGAAAATGGGCGCAGAGATCCAGGAAACCGAAGATGGCATGATCATTCATGGTGGAAAAGCCCTTCATGGCGCAGAGATCGATTCTCATCTGGATCACCGTGTAGCCATGTCTTTTGCAGTAGCAGGACTGCTTTGTGAGGGAACACTTTCCATCAAAAACGGAGAATGTGTCAACATCTCCTATCCGGAATTCTATTCCGATCTTTATAGTCTGGCAGAATAATTATCTTATATCCAGACAGAGAGCATTTTCATGTATCACAGCGTCTGTTCCATCAGATGACAGTGCATAAAATGCTCTCTTTTTTTATATTTCGTATAATTTTTATTTATTATGGATATCATAATTCCAAAATGAAACCATTTTTTTGATAAATTTTATCGTTTTTCCCACTTTCCAAATTCCTACTATTATGGTATTATTTTTTCGGAAAATAATTATTTCCAGAGAGGAGCAACGATTATGAAAATTTTGTTTTATGACACCAAGAGCTACGATAGGGAATTTTTTGAGAAGCTGCTTCCATCTTATCCAGGTATTGAAATTAAATTCATTGAAGCAAATATCCATGAAGAAACCGCAGCTCTTGCCCACGGCTACGATGCCATCTGTGCATTTGTAAATGCAGATCTCGGCGCACCGGTCATTGAAGAACTTCACCGCCAGGGTGTAAAACTGATCCTCATGCGCTGTGCCGGATACAATAATGTTGATCTGGAAACTACAGCAAAATGCGGGATCCAGGTGGCACGTGTTCCCGGTTATTCTCCGGAAGCAGTTGCCGAACACGCCATGGCACTGGCTCTTACTGCCAACCGGCACACCCACAAGGCATATATCAAATGCCGTGAAAATAACTTTGCACTGAACGGTCTCATGGGCGTTAACTTTTATCAGAAAACAGCCGGAATTATCGGCACCGGAAAAATCGGTCAGGCAATGGCAAAAATCTGCCGCGGCTTTGGCATGAAGGTAATTGCTTATGATCTTTTCCCTAATAAAAATCTTGACTTTCTGGAGTATGTTTCACTGGACGAACTCCTTTCCACCAGTGATCTGATCAGTCTGCACTGTCCGATGACTCCGGAAACAGAGCATCTGATCAACTCCGAAACGATTGCAAAAATGAAAGATGGTGTGATCCTTGTAAATACCTCCAGAGGTGGACTGATCAAAACCGATGACCTGATCGCAGGTATCCGTGATCACAAATTCTTCGCCGTTGGTCTGGATGTTTACGAAGAAGAATCTGCATATGTATATGAAGACATGTCAAGCAGCATTCTTCCTACTTCCACGATCCAGCGTCTTCTGTCCTTCCCAAATGTGACCATGACCTCACATCAGGGATTCTTTACGGTAGAAGCACTGACCAATATTGCGGAGACAACCCTGGAAAACGCAAAAACTTTTATGGATGGAGCTGAAATGAAAAATCTGGTCCACTGATCAGTCTCAACCCTGACATGCAAAATCCCCCGGATACTGATCGTTTATCTGTATCCGGGGGTCTTATTTTGTTCTTTTGATTTTAATAGATCTCGTCAAAAGACTGTCCGTCATCGTCTGTGTAATAAATGCGCTTTGCATCCTGAGTGAAGATCAGCTTCTGTTTCCCTGCATCATCAAGGCTGCACTGCTGATAGGTTACGCCCTCCTCTACCGGAAGCATACTGTCTGCATTATCATAGTCTGCAGCAGTCAGATTGGAGGGTACATGGCCATACTCATAAATGTACTGGGCCACTTCATCTTTATCTGTATAGGTGCCATTTTCATCCAGTTTCTTTTCGCTCTGTGAGTCTGCTGCATCCGATGAAGCGGACCCATCTGTGTCTCCTGATCCTGCAGCATTTTCAGAATCCTGCAGCTGCTCCAGGTCGCTTTCATCAGCTACTGCCATCTCATCGTCACCATTCTGGTCCATGGCCTCCACTTCATCCTCACTCAGAGGTTCCAGGTCATCCTGAAAAGCAGATTCGTCATATTTTTCCTTATCTTTGCATCCTCCCAGCATCATCGCTGCCACCCCGGCAAGCACCAGGATAAAATATCTGAACTTTTTCATGGATCAATCTCCTTTCATGGAATATCGTTCTCGTAAAAGTGCAATTTCTCTTTTCCATCCTTCATCATCATTTGGTGTCTCCAGAATAAAGGGAATTCCCTCAAGAGCCGGATGGCACACCACATTCACAAGTGCATCCAGGCCGATCTGGCCTTCGCCGATCTTTGCATGGCGATCCTTATGACTGCCCAGTCCGTTTATACTGTCGTTAAGATGAACAGCCTTCAATCTGGAAAGGCCGATCACCCGGTCAAACTCATCAAGAACACCATCCAGATCATGGACAATATCATAACCGCCATCCCATACATGACAGGTATCCAGGCAGACACCCAGTTTATTATTTTTTTCCACCCTGTCAATGATATCACGAAGCTCCTGAAACGTTGCTCCTACTTCCGAACCCTTGCCGGACATAGTTTCCAGAAGGACGGTCGTACTCTGTTCTTCTGTAAGGACATCATTGAGGATTTCCGCAATTTTGGTAATTCCCGTCTCAGTTCCCTGCCCTACATGACTGCCCGGGTGAAAATTATAATAATTTCCCGGTGTATATTCCATACGTTTCAGATCGTCTGCCATGATCTCTCTTGCAAAATCTCTCAGATTTTCTTTTGCGGCACAGGCATTCATGGTATACGGTGCATGTGCCACCAGCTTTCCAAAATGATTTTCCCTAGAAAGCTCCAGAAATCTTTCCACATCTGCAGGATCGATCTCTTTTGCCTTGCCTCCTCTGGGATTGCGGGTAAAAAAAGCGAACGTGTTTCCACCGTTTTTCAGCATCTGACGCCCCATGGCAGCATAGCCTTTGGACGAACTTGTATGATTTCCGATATATAATACCATATCAGTACCATCTCCCTGTAGTTTATATTTCTGCCTTTTGGCCTAACTATTATATCAAAAACTTCTTTTTCTGAAAAGTCCGCGATTCTTTCTTTACAATACTTACCATTCTTTCTATAATAAAGATATCTTTACATACGAAGGAGAAAAAGAATGGCAAACGACAATCGAAGGCGGCCGCCTCATGGCCATGATCCGGAGCAGGCACGCAGAGAAGCCACCAAAGCACGGGAAGCACGGCGAAAGCATTCTGGTTCTGCATCCCGTAATTCCCGTTCACGTTCCACTGGGACTCGCAGGAATGACATCAGCAAAAAATCCAGATATTACCAGGTACGCCGTCAGAAAATGTTTCTTGCAGCTGGCGGGATCCTGATCATACTTATTCTTGTGATCATTTTTTCCGCACGTGCATGCATTTCTTCCCGGAAAGCTGCAGAAGCCGCTGCACTGCAGAAGGCCCAGGAAGAGGAGGCCGCAAAAAAGGCAAAAAAAGAAGCTGCTGCTGTGAAAGATCCCGTTTCACTGACGCTCAGCGTAGTCGGGGACTGCACATTGGGTACCGATGAGACCTTTGATTATGACACAAGTCTGAACGCATGCTACGATAACAACGGCAAAGATTATTTCTTTAAGAATGTAAAAAGCATCTTTGAGGCAGATGACCTGACAATTGCCAATTTTGAAGGAACTCTCACCGATTCCGATGCCAGAGAAGATAAAACCTTTGCATTTAAAGCACCTGCCGAATATGCTCAGATACTCACCAGCGGTTCCGTTGAAGCCGTAAACACTGCAAACAATCACAGCCATGATTACGGAGAGCAGAGCTACACGGATACTCTGACTGCTCTGGATAATGCAGGCATTACACACTTCGGTTATGATGATACTGCGGTTATGGACATCAAGGGGATCAAAGTTGGCCTTGTCGGAATTTATGAGCTGAAGGATCATCTTGGACGCGAACAGCAGCTGAAAGATAATATCGCAAAGGTCAAAGCAGATGGGGCAGAACTTATAGTTGTGATCTTCCACTGGGGCAATGAGACCGAAACAGTTCCTGATACCAATCAGATGACCCTTGGCCGTCTTGCTATCGATGAAGGTGCAGATCTGGTATGTGGCCATCATCCGCATGTACTCCAGGGAATCGAAACCTATAAAGGAAAAAACATCGTCTACAGTCTTGGCAATTTCTGTTTTGGAGGAAACAGTTCTCCAAGTGATATGGACACCATGATCTTCCAGCAGACCTTCACTGTCACCTCAGAAGGCGTACAGGCTGATAACGTGACCAATATCATTCCCTGTTCTATTTCTTCCGCAGATGGCTACAACAATTATCAGCCAACTCCTGCATCCGGAGATGAGGCATCCAGGATCAAATCCAAGATAGAGGAACGCAGTGCTGCGATTCCTGCCGCGGATTCTTCATCCGCTACATCGGAAGGCTCTGACAGTGAAGAATAAATAGCATAACAAAAAATAATATCCCAACAGATCCTGTAATAATGCATGTTTCCATGCTGCGATCCGTTGGGATATTATTTATATAAAAAGTAATTTTAAATCTTATTCGATCATCATGGCATCCCCGAAACTGAAGAAACGATATCTTTCCTTAACAGCTTCTTCATAAGCAGCCATAATATGTTCTTTTCCGGCAAGGGCTGAAACTAACATCAGAAGCGTGGACTCCGGCAGATGGAAATTGGTGATCAGTCCATCGATAGCTTTGAATTTATATCCAGGATAGATAAAGATCTCTGTCCATCCGCTTCCGGCCTTCACGATTCCATCTTCTCCGGCTGCGGACTCCAGGGTACGGCAGCTGGTAGTTCCCACAGAAATCACTCTTCCGCCGTTTTTCTTTGTATCATTGATCAGTTTTGCCTGATCTTCTTCTACAATATAAAACTCCGAGTGCATATGATGCTTTTCTACATCATCCACCTTTACCGGGCGGAAGGTTCCGAGACCTACATGCAAAGTTACATGTGCAATATTCACACCCTTCTCCTTTACTTTCTCAAGAAGCTCCGGCGTGAAGTGAAGTCCTGCGGTAGGTGCGGCAGCAGATCCCTCATTCTTTGCATATACAGTCTGATAACGGTTCTTATCCTTCAGCTTGTGGGTAATATACGGCGGCAACGGCATTTCTCCCAGCTGATCCAGGATCTCTTCGAAAATCCCCTCATAATGGAACTGGATCAGACGGTTTCCCTCATCTACAATATCAATGATCTCACCCTTCAGGATACCGTCACCAAAAGTGATCTTTGCACCGGGACGTGCTTTTTTTCCCGGCTTTACAAGACACTCCCAGATATCATTTTCGCGGCGTTTTAGAAGCAGGATCTCGATCAGCGCTCCAGTTTCTTCCTTGTGACCATAAAGACGTGCCGGGATAACCTTGGTATCATTGATCACAAGACAGTCTCCCTTATGCAGGTAATCCAGTATATCGGTAAAATGACGATGTTCGATACTTCCATCTTTCAGGGACAGATGCATCAGTCTGGAAGAACTTCTGTCCTCCAGCGGATCCTGAGCGATCAGTTCCTGCGGCAGATCATAATAAAAATCTGATGTTTTCATAATTATTTTTCCACTTCCTCTTTCCACTGTTTGCGAAGCCTGCGGACCTCGTTCCACTCTTTGTTGGTCAGATCAGCTTTTGGTAAAAGATCCGGCCTCCATTTGGCTGTACGGATGATAGACTGCTCTCTTCTCCATTTATCCACATTGGCATGGTGTCCAGAAAGCAGCACCTCCGGAACCTTTTTGCCATGCCATTCCTCCGGGCGGCTGTACTGGGGATACTCCAGAAGATTCCCGGAAAAGGATTCCGTCTCACCGGATTCCTGATTATTCAGAACACCTGGTACCATTCTGGAAATAGAATCCATCATGACCATAGCCGGAAGTTCTCCTCCGGTAAGTACATAATCACCAATGGAAACATAGTCTGTTACGATTTCTTCCAGAACACGCTCATCAATTCCCTCATAATGACCACAGAGGAAAACCAGGTCTTCTTCCAGGGCAAACTCTTTTGCCATATCCTGATTGAAGGTTTTTCCCTGAGGAGTCAGAAAGATCACGCGGGGTTTCCTTCCAATACGTTCTGCAATGGATTCATAAGACAGATATACCGGCTCCGCCTGCATCAGCATTCCGGCTCCACCGCCATAAGGATAATCATCTACCTTCTGGTGCTTATTGAATGCAAAATCCCGTATATTGATCGCTTCCAGTGATAACAGTCCCTTTGTAATGGCACGGCCTGTAATACTTGTGTTCATTCCGTTCTCGATCATTTCCGGAAATAATGTAAGTACATGATAATTCATTTAAACAAGCCCTTTCATCAAATGTACAGTCATGGTATTTTTTTCCACATCCACATCAAGAACACAGTCATGGATCGCAGGAAGCAGGATTTCCTCGCCATCCACACGATCTACAATATAAACATCATTGGCGCCGGTCTCCATCACATCACGGAGCACTCCGAATTTCTCCCCATTCTCCAGAAGTACCTCCATTCCGATGAGATCCGCCACATAATATTCGTCCTCGCCAAGCTCCTGTGCCTCTTCACGTGGGATCCAAAGCTCACGGCCCTTATACATTTCAATATCATTGATGTTGTCAATGCCTTCAAACTTCAGGATCGCAAGATTTTTAAAAAACTTTACATTCTGAATATTCAATCTGCGAAGCTCTTTTCCTGTATCCAGAAGCACATATTCAATATCAAGAAAACGCTCTGCGTCATCCGTTGTCGGAAAAACTTTTACTTCACCACGGACGCCATGGGTCGTTGTAATAACTCCTACCTTTAATAAATCTTCCATTTTTGCTCCCTTTCAGAGTAAAAACAGGAGCCATGGAATCCACAGCTCCTGTCTCTTTTTCATTGCAGAATATCTACAATCACTTTTTTGCTGCTTTTTGAAGAAGCCGCTTTCACAACAGTACGGATTGCCTTGGCAATTCTGCCCTGTCTTCCTATAACCTTACCCATATCGGCCGGTCCGACCTTCAGTTCAACAACAATCGCGTCGTCTTTTTCAGTCTCAGTAACGACTACTTCATCCGGATTTTCAACAAGAGATTTTGCAATTACTTCTACAAGTTGTTTCATTACATACCTCCTTGCTCCTGCCTCATTGAGGCCACAGATCCAAATCTGTCAGGTATTATTTCTCGATTCCGGCAAGTTTAAGAAGCTTAGCAACTACCTCTGTAGGCTGAGCACCAGCTGCAAGCCATTTTTTTGCTGCCTCTTCATCAATTTTGTATACGCTTGGGTCAAGGTTCGGATCATATGTTCCGATCTCTGCGATGCATCTTCCGTCACGTTTGCAGCGAGAATCTGCTACTACGATTCTATAGAAAGGTGCTTTCTTCTGTCCCATTCTTCTTAATCTGATCTTAACTGCCATTTTTGTTTTCCTCCAATTATCTTTCTGAAAATTTATTGTTATTTATTAAAAGGGAAGCTTAAAGCCGCCTCTTTTTCCCATATTCATCTTGCCGCCTGTTAATCCCGGCATCTGTTTCATCATCTTCTTGCTCTGCTCAAACTGCTTCACAAGACGATTTACTTCTGTAATATCCACTCCGGCGCCTCTGGCGATACGGTTCTTGCGTGAGATGTTCAGAATGTTAGGGTTACTTCTCTCCTGAGGTGTCATGGAAAGAATGATGGACTTGGTACGGTCCATAGCCTTCTCATCGATCATACCCTCGATATCCTTCATCTTACCGCCCATTCCGGGAAGCATGTTCAGGATACTGGAAATACCACCCATCTTGTTCATCTGCTCCATGCTGGTAAGATAATCATTGAAGTCGAAGTCCATTTTCTTCAGCTTCTTTTGCATCTCCTGAGCCTGTTCCTGATCCACAGATGCTTCCACCTTCTCGATCAGACTCATTACATCGCCCATTCCAAGGATCCTGGAAGCCATACGTTCCGGATAAAACTGTTCCAGATCTGAAAGCTTCTCTCCCATACCAACATAGAAGATCGGTTTGCCGGTCACGGCTTTAATGGAAAGCGCAGCGCCGCCTCGTGTATCACCGTCCATCTTAGTCAGGATCACACCATCAATGCCGACTTTATCAGAAAAGTTCTGCGCCACATTTACTGCATCCTGTCCTGTCATGGCATCAACTACAAGCACTGTAGCATCTACATTCACATTCGCTTTGATATCCTCAAGCTCCTGCATCATATCCTCATCAATGTGAAGACGTCCTGCTGTATCGATGAGCACAACATTCTGCTGATTGGATTTCGCATGCTCGATAGCTGCTTTTGCAATATCCACGGGATTCTGCTTATCTCCCATGGAAAAGACCTCGACGCCCTGTTTCTCACCGTTTACCTGCAGCTGTGTGATCGCTGCCGGACGGTAAACATCACAGGCCACAAGCAGTGGTCTCTTTCCCTTGGATTTCAGTTTGCCTGCCAGCTTGGCAACCGTCGTTGTCTTACCTGCACCCTGAAGACCAACCATCATAAGAACGGTAAGATCCATTCCCGGTTTGATCGGAAGCTCTGTTGTCTCACTTCCCATCAGGTTGACCAGCTCATCATTTACGATCTTGATCACCATCTGTCCCGGATTCAGACCATTCATAACATCCTGTCCGATAGCCTTTTCCTGAACGGATTTCGTAAACTGCTTAACGACCTTAAAGTTAACATCCGCTTCCAGAAGCGCCATCTTAACTTCCTTCAGTGCTACCTTGACATCAGCCTCTGTGAGACGACCCTTGCCCTTCAGCTTCTTAAATACATTCTGCAGTTTATCTGTTAAACTCTCAAATGCCATTGATCATAACTCCTCTAATATCACATTGGAAATCGCCGCAATATCTTCGGCGTGGTACTTGTCAGCCAGTTCATGGATCTTTATGACCTGACTGCGGATGTTCAGGAATTTCTCGACCAGATGAAGCTTCTCTTCATATTCTTCCAACGTCCGATTGCACCGTCTGATCATATCATGCACACCCTGTCTGCTGATGCCAAGTTCCTCAGCAACCTCACTTAAGGAATAATCCTCAAATACCACACTGGTGTACACCTGCCGCTGCCTCTCTGTCAGAAGCTCTCCATAAAAATCAAATAAAAATGTCTGCTCTACAAATTTCTCCATCTGTAATCACCTTGGCTATCATACACGATTCCGACACACCTGTCAAGGGTTTTTGCTTTACAAATTTATTTTTTCCTGAATTTCACAAAAAAAGGCCGGAAAAGCACTTTTCTGCTGGGTTTTGCAGGCTTTTCCGACCTTTGTTATTCTAAGTCATGAACCACCAGTTCAACTGGTGGTTTGATTATGCCCCTATAAGGGGCCTATGCCTGCAACGCCTGAAAGGCGGATGCCTCAAGCACTTATACCGGCTGGCCTCTAAAAGAGGCTATCTTCTAGTATCTTCTCTTCTCGATTCTTCTTTTTGTTGCTGAATGTATTCCTTTACCGCATCTTCTGTGATATTGCCTACTGTTGCGACATAATATCCTCTGGCCCAAAAAGCTTTTGACCATCCATTTACACTTTCCGGATATTTATCGTGTATCATTAATGCACTTTTTCCTTTTATGTACCCTACCACATCTGACACTTTTTCGCTTGGCGGAATGCCTAAACACAAATGTACATGATCTGCGCATACTGCACCTTCTACTATTTCTATGTTCCGGTAATCGCACAGTTTTTTTATTATTTCTCTTACATCTGCTTTTAATCTTCCGTACATAATTCGTTTTCTATACTTTGGTATAAACACTATATGATACTGGCATTTATACCTTGTATGTGATAAACTACTACTGTCCACGTTGGACCGCCTCCTATTCTCTTTAGTATTGGCTTGAGACACCTTTACTATTGTATCATAGGAGGCTTTATTATACATTCTACAACGTCACTACTACACTATTCGCCCCAGCATAGCTGGGGGATTAGCTCTTTCATTTACTTCTTATTAATAAATGTGATATCTTTTCCATATTCTTTGATCAGCTTCGGAAGATCATTAACAGACATACAGCCCTGCTCTTTTTTCCGCACTTGTTTTGCCACACCCCAATATAAAAGGCTTGTTTCTGCACTTGTTTTTTCCTTATGATTCTATTATACTGTAAATCAAAAGAATCACAATTCCACATAATATGGCTATTATTCCTGTTTTTTCCTACAAAATATAGGAGGGAGGATTTTCCTTGAAACTCAGTGCAAAACTCATCTGCTATCATTTACAGAAATCTTTTCCCATGCATACATCCAGGCTGGATACATTCCCCACCCTTTCCTGCCCTTCCCGCTTTGAAAAGAACACCTCTCTTCAGGATGGGCGTGTTTACCTTATCACAGATCCGGATTTTCAGCTCACTTTTCATCATCCCAAAAATATTCTGTTCCTGATGATTGGAAAAATCTATCAGAACTACGAATTAACTCAGCCAAACATGTGTATCATCCCTGAAGATATTCCAGTCAATATTGTCTTTAACAGGATTCAGGATATTTTTATCCTATATGATCAGTGGAATCAGTCCCTGATGGATTCCCGTCTCCGGAACGCATCTATCCAGGAGCTTCTGGATCTTACAGCTTCCATTATTCCCAATCCAATGATGCTGATCGGTATGGATTTTACTATCATTGCCTCCAGAGACTGGAATCTAAGTGATCTTTCCAATTCTGTTTTGGGTTCCACTGAAAATTCCTGGGCTATTGTGGACAGCCTGAAGCAGGATCCTCATTACGAAGAGGCTTTTTATAAAACCGGATATTTTTATTATCCGGGAAATGGCCTTACTGCTCCTTCTCTTTGCGTAAATATCTCCAATAATGATAAAGCAGTATACAGGCTGATGTTTTCCGAAGGTGAGGTTCCCCTGGATGATACGTTTGGTTTTGTTCTGGAGTACCTTTCCCAGATGGTATCCCATGCACTTTCCACAGGAATCATGCACAGCCGGGATAAAGCTTTTCCTCTGCATCAGATTTTTATGTCCATTCTGACTGATCCCGGAGCTGATTATGTAAAAGTCAGTCAGCAGCTGACAAATGTAGGGTGGCTTTCTTCCCATATATATCAATGTATTTTGATCCAGACCGGGCTGATCGACCAGAAAAATCTGACCCTCAATGCCATCTGTAATTATCTTGAAAATACGATCCCGGCCAGCTGTGCTACCGAATATAAAGGAAATGCGGTGCTTTTTATCAATCTGGATCTCTGCACTCTGACTATCCATGAGATTTCCGATAAGATCGAGGGTTTTATCAAAAGCAGCATGTTAAGCGCCGGATACAGCCGGAAGATGCTTGGACATTTCAATTTCCACCGGCAATACACGCAGGCTTCTGTTACCCTGCAGGTTGGAAAACGCAAAAATCCCGCAGAAAGTATCCACTATTTTGACTCCATCGCTCTGCCCTATATTCTGGAACAGGCAACCAAAAAGCTTCCTGCTTACATGGTCTGTCACGAAAAGCTTCTGTCAATGAAATATAAGGATGAGGCAAAGCAATCTCATCTCTATGAAACACTACGTTGTTTTCTGGAGCACAACCAGAACATTTCTCATACTGCCAGCGCTTTATTTATCCACAGAAGTACTCTTCTTTATCGTCTGGATAAGATCAAAGCTTTTCTGGATTCAGATCTTACAGACAGAAACGAGATCCTGTATCTGTTGCTTTCTTTTCATCTGATGGATATGGAAGAAGAAAACCGGAATGCAAGATCATAAAAACGGGAACTCTCTTAAATATTTAGCGTTTTCCCAGCTGCCAAAATGCAACTGCACTGGCTGCCGCCACATTCAGTGAATCCACACCGTGTGCCATTGGAATACATACTGTATAATCACAGTCCGCAATGGTCTTCGAAGCAAGGCCATCCCCCTCTGTTCCAAGAACTACTGCCAGTTTTTCTTCTGCCATCAGATGAGGATCATCAATATCAAAGGAATCCTCCCTAAGAGCCATGGCTGCCGTCTTAAATCCCATCGCTTTCAGAGACCGGATTCCTTCCGTTTTCCACTCTGTTTTTTCATCAAAAAATGTCCATGGTATCTGGAATACGGTTCCCATGCTGACACGGATCGCACGGCGGTACAATGGATTGCTGCACCCCGGTGTCAGCAGCACCGCATCCATCCCAAGAGCCGCCGCAGAACGAAAGATCGCGCCTATATTAGTAGGATTTACCACATTTTCCAGAACTGCGATCCTGCGGGCATTTTTGCATACATCGACTATATCAGGAAGCGCCGGCCGGCGCATTGCACAGAGCATTCCTCTTGTCAGCTTGAATCCAGTCAGCTGCGTCAACACATCAAATTCTGCCGTATAAACCGGGATGTCTCCACAACGACGGATCAGTTCTTTTGCCTCACCCTCAACATGTTTATGTTCCACCAGAAAAGAAATCGGCTGGCACCCGGAATCCAAAGCTCTCTCAATAACCTTCGGGCTCTCCGCAATAAAGATCCCCTTCTCCGGTTCTGCCCGGTTCAAAAGCTGTATCTCCGAGATCCTGGCATATACATCCAGCTCCGGAGCGTTGAAATCTGTGATTTCTATGATATTTGACATGGTTATTTTTCTCCTGTTCTATCTTCTTGTTTTCATCCTGCTATTGTAACAGAATCTCTTTGCAAAAGAAAGCCAGGTGTTATATGTTTCCACCTGGCTTTGCTGCTACTTGTAAAACAATTTGTTTATATTCAGATTCTCACTTCCATCCACCGGATCATATCCCCGATCACTTCATCTTTACAATACTCATTCAGGATCTCATGAAAAAGTCCGCCGTAGATCTTCATCTGCTTGTCTTTTGATCCTGCTTCTTTAAAGAAATCATAGGTATCCTGTACACTTACCAGACCGTCTTTCTCGCCGTGTGTCATAAGGACTGGATAATGGAACTCTGCTTTTTTCTCTTTGAACCAGTCAAGTCCGTCGCAGATCGCATAGCATAACCCCGCTGTAAAGGACTGTTTATTGTATGGATCTTTTCCGTACCAGTCTACCACTTCCTGTACAGAGCATACGCCTGAACCCAGCTGATTGGCAAGGCGCGTATGTACATCCATTTCTCCCGGCACACCACGTATCAGATTGCCGTTATCTGCGGTTAGCGCACCACTGGTAATGATCCCCCGGAGCTTTTTGTCCGGATATTTGGCTCCGTACAGAGAAACCGTAAATCCGCCCATGCTGTGTCCCAGAAGAAATACCGGAATATCTGGATTTTCCTCAATTGCCATATCCACAACTACGTTGGTGTCGTCCAGAAGCTCATTGAAATCTGAATAAAAAGTCTCTTCACCCTCAGACCGTCCATGTCCTCTGTGATCAAAACGATAGGTTCCGATTCCCGCCTCATGAAGTTTTTCCGCAAAATAATCGTACCTGCCCTGGTGCTCACAGAGTCCGTGGACAATCACGATCACCGCTTTATTGTCTGCTGCCGTTTCTTTTTTCAGATACAGTTTCGTTCCGTCAAACGATGTGATCATACTTTCACCCATAATAAAACCCTCCCTTTTCTTTCTGCGAGATACATATCCCCATTATATGTCTCACGCTATCTGATAGGTTTATCATATCATGAAATCTGTATTTTGATAACCCTTATTCGTAATTATCAGCAATTATATGTTTTTTTACAAAAAGTAATAAAAAATAAAGGGGTGACATATTTTGTTCTCTGAACTATAATCACCTCAGTACAAAGGGGCTGTCGCACTAAAAAATTAGTGCGACAGCCCTTTCTTTTTTCATTGTTAGGGCAAATCCCTAACAAAAACAGCAGCGGAATATCTACATTTCCGCTGCCTGAATTTCTTATTCTACTTCTTCCGGCTCCATGCTGAGCATATGGCCTTCCTGATTTCCAATATCATATTTCTGTCCGTATTCCTTGAAATACTGGTAGTAGTCCGCACTGTTTGTGGGATAGATCTTAGAATCGTGAATATGAAGATCAGATCCTGTCTCTCCGCTCTTCATAAGTGCCACCATAGCACTTGCACAGTGAGTTGCGATACGACAGAAACTGTTGAGGATATCACTAAATACCGTTCCCTCTTCCAGTCCGCATTTGCCCTGGCTCAGTCGCTCTGCATGACGCATCTTCAGTACATCACAAAGTCCTGTGATCACAGCTCCGAGAGGTGCTACTCTCTGTGCCATTTCTTTATCGTCTTTCATGAAAGCATTGCAGGTTATATTGATATCCTCACGAACTGCCTCCATAACAACATTCAGCTCATCCCAGGCTTCCTGTGAAAAATTCGTATGGTTATCATGCATTTCATTGGACATATGAGCAATGTAAGAAGCATGATCACCGATACGCTCAAAGTCATTGATCGTATGCAGATACAGTGAAGTCTGTCTTGTCTGTGCAGAATTCATCTCTCTCTTTGTCAGCTGGATCAGATACTCTCCTAGACGACTTTCATACTTGTCGATCAGATCCTCTTTTCGCTGAACCTTATCATACTTATCCTGCTGATAATCATTCAGAAGATTCATGGCTCTGTTGACATTCTTACGGAGCTTCTTGGACATTCCGTTCATTACACGGTGACACTGTGCGATAGCAAGGGCCGGGTAATTCAGAAGACGCTCTTCCAGAAGATCAAAGTCTGCCTCATCTTCCAGATCTTCTTTGTCATCCTTCACAAGCCAGCATACCAGCTTCTCGATCTTTGGAATGAATGGAAACAGCACGATAACCGTTGCCAGACGGAACACCGTATTCAAAAGTGCGATCGCTACCGGTGTCATGGTCATATCCATAAATGTAAAATGTACAAACGCATTCACGGTATAAAAGATCACTGACCAGAGGATCAGACCAAACAGGTCATTGATCAGATATACAAGAGCAGTTCTTTTACCGTTCTTATTTGCTCCGATGGCTGAGATCAGAACTGGACATGCAGCACCAACACCGATACCAAGAACGATCGGAAATGCACTTGCAAATGTCAGGATACCGGTTACGGAAAGAGCCTGGAGCACACCGACTGTTGCAGACGCACTCTGGAGTACCGCAGTAAAAGCGATACCTACGAGAATACCTGCGATCGGATTGGAAAACATAGTCAGCATCTTGATGAACATCGGACTCTCACGCAATGGAGATACCGCACCACTCATCATCTGCATACCTGTCATCAGGATCGCAAAACCAAGCATGATATTTCCCACGTTCTTATGTAAGGTACGCTTACAGAACATACGGAAAATAATACCAACTACAGCCACAACAGCAGAAATAGTTGCTGTGGAAAGAACGCTGGCGATTCCATTGGATCCTTCAATATAAGAAAGACATAAGATCCAGCCAGTAATACTGGTTCCGATATTGGCTCCCATGATGATACCGATCGCCTGTTTCAGTTTCATCATACCGGAGTTTACAAAACCGATCACCATAACTGTCGTCGCAGAAGACGACTGGATCACACTGGTAACACCAGTACCAAGTGCGACACCCTTCAGCGGAGTATTGGTCATCTTATAAAGAAATGCTTCCAGCTTATTACCTGCTGCCAGCTTCAGACCATCGCCCATTAGGGACATACCAAACAAAAATAATGATACTCCACACAACAAAGATAAGATCATTGAAAAAATTGCCATAATTTTCTCCTTTGTCATACTCGCTTCCTGTCATAATCTGTCAGGAGCCATGTTATCCTGAAAATGCAACTTTACATTTCCTTAATCTGGATTTTTCTTATTTTTAACATTTTCCCATTTATTATGCCACATCAATTTCCATATTACAACAACAGATTTATTTCGAAAATAAAAAAAATCGAAGGCAGCGGATCATCTTCCAAAACTCTGCCTTCGAAATGAGTATTTTTGAGTTATTTTTCACAAAATTTTTTATTTTTCCAGGCGCATCAGCATATCATCCAAAATATTTTCCAGGTACTCTCCCGTTGTTCTTTCCCCTTCTTTTTTTATCTGGAGCATCGCTTTCAAATCTTCATCGGACAGGCAGATGATCAGTTTCCCGCTTTCCCGTAGACTTCCCCGTGCAGCCATTTTCGCATGTTTATCCGCTCCTTTTCTGGAAATAATGATCGCAACTTTACGGAGAGCTTTTTCGTACAGATATTTTTCTGTAGTGTAAATTTCCCTCTGAGTAATAGGCTTTTCATAGTTTTTAAACTCGAACACGATATATTTCGTAGAAAAATACTTACAGATCGTGTCAAAAAAATCCTGTGTCACCCCGTTTTTGATCTTACAGCACATGTCAAAACGATACAGATTTTCCTCTGTTGTCTTCTGCTGCTCCCACAAAGTCAGATATTCTCCAAGGATATATTTCAGAATAGAAACACAAAGTTCCTCATATTTCTTGAAAGCTGCACTACCGGTCTCCAACACTTTTAACTGCGCTATATAGCTGTCAGCAACCGATTCCGGATCCGTATTCTCCATCTGGCTGCTTTCCTCAAAGATAAAAGGCTCCGGTCTCTCCGGTTCTATGTTTTCCACCGAATAATTCAGAATCGAGATCAGTTCGTTCTTCAGTTCCGGATAGTCCTCAAAGAGCCACAGCACATTTCGGATGTCCCAGACATATCCAAGCTTCGCCTCTTCGTACTTTCTCTTAGTCTCATCAGAGACCAGATTCGCCACTACACAGATATTTTGTAATGGCAGATCCTTTTTCTGATCTGACACTGCTTTTCCAACCAGGCGGCTATAACTCTGCAACCGTTTAAGTGTAGCGATTTCTTTGGAATCACTGTACATTCTGGTCATAAAGACCCATTCATCGCTTTGGAAAGAAACCCCTTTATATGTAAGGTATTTTTCAAAAAGCTGCTTAAAGCGGGCCATATTTTCCCAGTTTTTCATCTGCACATCACCCTCTGAATTTATATAGGGTTCTACGCAGAGATTGCGAACGACCTGTTCTGTCACTTTTATGTTCGGCGCATATATCAGGCTTCTGTACATCCGGCTTTTGTTTGGCACAGAACGTGGAAAATCTTCCGGAAATCCCTTTAATCTGGCTATTTCTTTGTGTGTGATCTTATGATAGACGCCATGGATACGGATCAGCGGCATTTTTATCAGATTCAGACGAACCTGCCCGGATTCCCGATAACCGCCTTTTTCCCAACACAAAACGCTGTCGCCGGCATGCGAAGCATCTATCTTCTCTTTCGCAAAATCAATCCTGTAATACCAGGAATCCTGTGGATTCATTTCCACCCAGCCATCCAGCAGGATACTACTCTTATGGAACTGCACCGGCATGATCATATCCGAAGCATTCACTCTTTTTAAAACAATATATGCAAATTCTTCCCGCAGCGGAAATGCAGTAACCTCCGAACTCTGGATATTTTTATGCGTGATATGGTATCCATATTCTTGCAGCTGAAAAATGTGCTCCTTTATGAACCCTTTCCATAATTGCTTTTTCATAACAAAAAGAATGACCGGCGGCCGTCTTCTTTGCACCAGGGCCAAACTACGAAACACCTCTTCTTCTTTCGACTGCGTCAGACCAAAAGCCCAGACATTACTATCCGGAACTGTGGCAGGATCTATGGAAGAAAGGCTGCATGCAGTTACATTTTAACTTATATTTTCCTGATAGATCTCTGTCACTTTCCTGTCCGGCTCATATGCTTTCAAAATCTCATAACCGGCATTTTTAAAACCCAGAGTCAGTGCACCGATACCGGCATTAAAGATCACCACTGTATTCTTCATATATTTTTTCCTATCTTATTATTTGTACTGTGACAGCAGCTCCAAAAGCTTACCACTGTTGATTGGTTTGTTATAATTGATCCCCACAAGCCAGGATATTCCCTGTACATTTCTGTAAAGACTCCGGATAATTTTTCTCCTTTATCTGCTCTATGGCTGTCCGGGCACTCTGGTTTCAGTTCAATCTCCTCTCTGGCACTACCGGCATAAGCATGTACCCGTCACCCCTTCTTAATATCCCCTGAAAAGCAAAATAATTTCACAGCATCATATGTCTATATGATACCATGAAACTATTTTTGCGTAAAGATTTTATAAAAAAGCCTCAGAGTATTTTCGCATATACATACTCTGAGGCTTTCTCTATAGTCCATATATATTTTTTACTCCACTGTCACGCTCTTCGCCAGATTTCGTGGTTTATCCACATCCAGGCCTTTGGCTACGCTTACGTAGTAGCCCAGAAGCTGAAGCGGGATCACTGCCAGGGATGTTGCAAAGTGCGGGTCTGTTTTCGGGATGTAGACGGTGAAGTCTGCGGTATCCTCGATATTGTAATTGCCAAATGTGGTCAAGCCCATAAGGTAGGCGCCACGGCTCTTACACTCAACCATATTGCTGACTGTTTTTTCGTAGAGATCCGGCTGGGTCAGCACACCGATCACAAGAGTCCCGTCTTCGATCAGGGAGATCGTTCCGTGTTTCAGCTCTCCGGCAGCATAGGCTTCAGAATGAATGTAACTGATCTCTTTCATCTTCAGACTGCCCTCCAGGCTGATAGCGTAATCAATTCCTCTTCCTACAAAGAAAGCATCTTTTACATTTGCCTGTTTTGAGGCAAACCACTGGATACGCTCCTTATCTTCCAGGATCTTACAGATCTTATCCGGAAGTGTCTGCAGTTCACTGATATAATTGCTGTAGGCTTCTTCTGTGATCGTTCCTCTTACCATTGCAAACTGGATCGCAAGTGTATAAGCTGCGATCAGCTGTGTGCTGTACGCCTTGGTAGTAGCTACAGAAATCTCCGGTCCGGCCAGAGTATAAAATACATTATCAGCCTCACGTGCAATGGAAGATCCCACTACATTAACGATTCCCAGTGTACGAATACCATTTTCCTTGCATTTACGAAGTGCTGCAAGACTGTCTGCTGTTTCACCGGACTGGCTGATGATCACTGCAAGGCTGTTGGTGTTAAGGGCCATTTTTCGGTAACGGAATTCGGAAGCGAGCTCTACCCTTACCGGAATCTGTGCAAGATCCTCGATCACATACTGTGCTGCCATTCCTACATGATAAGCGGAGCCGCAGGCTATGATATAGATCTGCTGGATGTTCCGGATGCTTTCTTCTTCCAGGCCAACTTCACTGAGGTCGATCTTTCCATCCTTGAGCACGGAATTCAACGTATCCAGTACTGCCTTTGGCTGTTCATGAATCTCTTTCATCATGAAATGCTCATATCCGGCTTTTTCCGCTGCTTCTGCATCCCATTCAATGGTTTTCAGCTCTTTCTCGATCTCATCTCCATCAAGATTGTAGAAGGTGACTTCGCCTTTTTTCACACGCGCCATCTCCAGATTGCCGATATAATATACATTGCGGGTGTATTTCAGGATCGCCGGTACGTCAGAAGCGATAAAGGATTCATCTTCTGCCACTCCAAGGATCATGGGGCTGTCTTTTCTGGCTACATATATTTCACCCGGATAATCCTTGAACATGATCGCAAGGGCATAGGAACCACGGATACGTACCATGGAATGTGTGATGGCATCCACCGGTGTTCCCTCATATTTCTTGTAATAATAATCGATCAGCTTGACTGCTACCTCGGTATCGGTCTCAGAATAGAAAGTATAGCCTTTACGGGTGAGCTTATTTTTCAGTTCCTGATAGTTCTCAATGATGCCGTTGTGGACTGCTACGATATTACCGTCGTCTGTCATATGCGGATGTGCATTGTTCTCAGAAGGTTCACCATGAGTTGCCCATCTGGTATGACCGATACCACAGGTTCCCGGTACAGTCTCTCCGCCGTTTGTCTTTTCTGACAGAACTTTCAGTCTTCCCTTGGCTTTGATCACTTCCGTCTCGTCCTCGCCGTCACGTACGGCAATTCCAGCGGAATCATATCCTCTGTATTCCAGCTTGGAGAGTCCATCTAAAAGGATCGGAGCTGCCTGGTGTCTACCTGTAAATCCTACAATTCCACACATATTTATCTGTCCTTTCTGTCTATGCAGGTATTTTCGCAAAAGACCGGGCTGTTACATCATATGCAACAGTCCGGTCAGAAGTTTCAGTTATTGCAATATAACACGTCCTACAGTATAGCACGTACCACTCTCGGTTTGCAACCCGCTTTTTCCAGAGCTGCAACGATCTGATTCTTATGATCTGTTCCGAATGCCTCCATAGTGATCCGAAGTTCTACGGCTGCATTTCGGTTGGTACTTACAAACTGGTTATGATCCAGTTTGATAACATTACCCTGATTTTCAGCGATCACACTTGCAACACGTACCAGTTCACCTGGCTTATCCGGAATAAGTACAGATACAGTAAAGATACGGTCGCGTTGGATCAGCCCGTGCTGTACAACCGATGACATGGTGATCACATCCATATTTCCACCGCTTAAGATGGAAACGATCTTCTTATTCTTTACATCCAGATGACGGAGAGCTGCTACAGTAAGAAGTCCTGAGTTCTCTACGATCATCTTGTGGTTTTCTACCATATCCAGAAAAGCCACGATCAGCTCATCATCATCGATGGTAATGATATCGTCCAGATTTTCCTGGATATATGGGAAGATATTTTTTCCCGGAGTCTGTACTGCAGTACCATCTGCGATAGTATTTACGTGAGGAAGCGTTACGACCTCCCCTTTCTCCAGGGATGCCTTCATACATGCTGCGCCTGCCGGCTCAACACCGATGACTTTGATGTGTGGGTTCAGAAGCTTCGCAAGTGTGGAGACACCTGTAGCAAGTCCGCCCCCTCCGATCGGTACCAGAATGTAATCTACAAGCGGAAGTTCCTGTACGATCTCCATGGCGATAGTTCCCTGACCGGTTGCTACTGCCGGATCGTCAAATGGATGGATAAAGGTATATCCTTTTTCTTCTGCAAGGGCAAGTGCGTGTGCGCAGGCTTCGTCATACACGTCGCCGTGAAGGATAACCTCCGCACCGTAACTCTTGGTGCGCTCTACCTTGATCAGTGGTGTGGTAGTTGGCATGACAATGACTGCTTTTACTCCATATTTATGTGCAGCATAAGCAACACCCTGGGCATGATTTCCTGCAGATGCAGTGATCAGACCTTTGTTCCTCTCTTCGTCAGAAAGTGTGCTGATCTTGTAATATGCGCCACGCACCTTATATGCACCGGTACGCTGCATATTCTCTGGCTTCAGATAAACCTTATTTCCCGTCATATCTGAGAAATAACTGCTGTATATCAGCTTTGTTTCCTGTGTCACTTCTTTTACTTTTGCTGCCGCTTCCTCAAAGCTCTCTAATGTAAGCATTTGTATTTAGCTCCTTTCTTCTACGTCAAAGAGGGCGTTTACAAATGCGTCTGCATCAAATTTCTGCAGGTCATCGATACTTTCGCCTACTCCGATGTATTTTACTGGTATGTCAAGCTCAGACTGGATCGCTACTGCGATTCCGCCCTTGGCTGTACCATCAAGTTTGGTAAGAATGATTCCGGTAACGTTTGCGACCTCGGCAAACTGTCTTGCCTGGGAAAGCGCATTCTGGCCCGTGGTTCCGTCAAGAACTACCAGCGTTTCTAAATATGCTTCCGGATACTCACGTTCCAGAATACGGTAAATCTTGCGAAGCTCTTCCATAAGGTTTTTCTTATTATGAAGTCTTCCTGCGGTATCGCAGATCAGAATATCTGCATTTCTGGCTTTGGCTGCTGCCACTGCATCATAGACAACAGATGCCGGATCTGCTCCGTCCTGGCCGCCGATGATCTCAACGCCTGCACGGTTGGCCCACTGTGTCAGCTGCTCCCCGGCTGCCGCACGGAAGGTATCTGCAGCTCCGAGGATGACCTTTTTTCCCTGATCCTTTAATTTACCGGCCAGCTTGCCTACAGAGGTAGTCTTACCTACTCCATTGACACCGATCACAAGGATCACGGATTTCCGGTTCTCAAACTCATATTCTGTGCTTTCTACCTGCATCTGTTTTTTGATGCTGTCGATCAGAAGCTGTTTGCACTGGGACGGCTCCTTGATATGCTGCTCAGCAACCTGCTCCTTTAAATGCTCCAGAATGGAGGTGGTTGCGTTAATGCCGATATCTCCCATGATCAGGATCTCTTCCAGTTCTTCATAAAAATCATCATCAATACTGGAAAAACCGCTGAAAATGGAATCAAATCCGGCAACGATATTGTCTCGCGTTTTGGTAAGTCCACTTACCAGACGTTTAAAAAATCCTTTTTTTTCTTCTGCCATACTGATTCATCCCCTCTGCTACTGGGTAAGCTGGTTCTCTACTAAATCTACGGATACCAGCGTGGATACCCCTTTTTCCTGCATGGTAATTCCATAAAGCCTGTCTGCTGCATTCATGGTACCACGTCTATGTGTTATTATAATAAATTGTGTGTTCTTCGTCAACTTCTGAAGATATCCCGCAAAACGTCCTACATTGGAATCATCCAGTGCAGCCTCGATCTCATCCAGAAGACAGAATGGTGAAGGCTTCAGATTCTGGATCGCAAAAAGAAGTGCAATGGCTGTCAGTGCTTTTTCTCCACCGGAAAGCTGCATCATGTTCTGAAGTTTTTTTCCGGGCGGCTGGGAAATGATCCGGATCCCTGCCTCAAGGATATCCTCGTCTTCCGCAAGTTCCAGAGTTCCCCGGCCTCCGCCGAACAGTTCTTTGAAGGCTTTATCAAATTCTTTCTGGATCTCTCCGAATTTTTCGGTGAACTGCTTCCGCATGCCCTCATCCAACTCCTGGATGATCTGTTCCAGCGTTTTTTCCGCCTCCAAAAGATCGTTGTACTGACCGCTTAAGAACGTATGCCGTTCCAGAAGTTCTTTGTAATCCTCAATGGCATTGACGTTGACAGAGCCAAGAGCTCGGATCTCGTCCTTTAATTTATGGATCTGCTGCTTCATCACATGCCTGTCATTCATTTCTTCTTTCCTGTACTGCAAGGCATTATTCGGAGTGATCTCGTATTCTTCCCACATATAGGAAATCCTTGCTTCCCGGTTCTCTTCGATCTTTTCTGCCTGAGTCTTCAGTCGGAAGCATTCTTTGTCCAGAAGACTGATCTGGCCAGACAGCTCATCACGCTTTTCAAAAAACTCCTTATGGCTTTTTGTGCGCTCTTCCTTTTCCTGCTGCCATTTTTCCAGCTGTTTTGCAGCCGCCTCTTCTTTTGCGGCAAAGCCTTCGATCTCCTTACGGACCTTGTCGATCGTCTTTCTCTTTTCTGCAGTTTCCTGGCTGCCTTTTTCCAGAGAATCCAGAATTTCTTCCCTCTCTTTCGAAAGAACTTCGATCTCCTCTTTCAGACGCCGCAGATTTTCCTTTATGAAGCTTTCCTTCTGCTGGGATGCAGATGCGTCAAGACGAATCCTTTCCAGCTTCTCTGAAGTCTCCGCTTCGTCCTTTTTCCAGTCCTCCAGTTCCTTCTGCCGGGTCTCGATAAACGTTTCCAGCTCTTCCTCATCCCTTTTGGATGCTTCAAGTTCCTGCGTGATCTTTATGTTATCTGCCTGCATGTCTCTTGCCTGAAGACGGATCTCCTCCTGCTCCCTCTCAATCCTGGTATAACCGCCGCGGATCTCCTCCGCTTTTTTCTCCAGCTGTTCAATGTTCAACCTGGCTGTATTCTGCTGAATGGATTGTTCCTGAAATTTCTGCTGCAGCGCCGCCACAGCATCACGCATCTCATTTCTTCTGCTGCGGTTATCTTCCATGGACTGTCGGATCTCATGATACCCGGCTGCCAGCTCTTTTACCTTCTTTTCCAGTTCCTCGATCTCACGACGACGCCCAAGAAGATTGCTGTTGTTCTTAAAAGCTCCACCGGTCATGGAACCGCCTGGACTTAAGGATTCTCCCTCCAACGTTACCATACGGATACTGTGTCGGTATTTTCTGGCAATGGCAATAGCATGATCGATATGATCCACCACCAGCACTCTGCCAAGAAGATACCCGATCAGACCGTCATATTCCTTCTCTGCAGTTACCAGGCCACTGGCAAGACCAATAGCTCCCGGTTCGTTCAAAGCACCTCTCTGATTAAACTCGCCTCTTGAAGAAATGCTGTTTAACGGGAGAAAAGTCGCACGACCATACCGGTTTTTCTTCAGGAATTCGATCATCTGCTTAGCAGTCTGCTCGTTATCCGTAACGATATTCTGAATACTTCCGCCAAGAGCTGTCTCAATAGCGATCTCATAATTTTTTTCAACGTGAATGATATCCGCCACTACGCCACGGATCCCAGGAACATGATTCTTCTGTTCCATGACACGGCGGATACTGTTTCCATATCCATCATAACGTTCTGTGATATTGCGGAGGGATTCCAGTCTGGATGCCTCTCTATGATAGGACGTCTGTTCCTTTTCCAGCTGTGTATTCTGCTGTTTAAGGGTTTCCTGAATGGCATGTATCTCTTTTGTAAGACGGCTGCCTTCTTCTCTGGTTTCCTGAATGGCTTTCGTGATAGTGTCGTATTCCTTCTGTGCCTGATCGATCGCTGACTGCTGCTCCTCTTCCTGGGTTTTCAGGGAAAGGATCCTCTGACTGATTCCTGCTTTCCGGATATCCAGCTGCTCCTTCATGGCATCAAAACGCTGTGCCTTACCTTTGGTGTTTGCACGGGAATTAAGGATTTCAATGATCTCATTCTTACCATCTTCCACTGCCTGGGTGCATTCTTCGATGCTGCTCTGGATATTGTCCATTTTTTTCTGCTCGTCAGCAAGTTTTCTGTCGATCTCCCGTAAATTTGCCTGAAGATCTGCTTTTTGCTCTTCCAGAGCCTTCTGGTCTGCAGATTTTTTCTCCGTATCTTCCTGAACTGCTAAAAGACGGCTGCGATAATGACTGTCATTCTGCTCTCCTGCCAGGATCTGTTCATGAAGAACATTGATCTCACCGGACAGCTGTTGTTTACGGATAGCACGATCCCGGCTTTCTTCCCGCAACGCCTCCATCCGCTCATTCAGCTCTTCCAGTATTTTTTCCAGACGTTCATATTCATCCTTGGTACGACTATGAGCATCCTGGGCTTCTTTTAACTGATTTTCTGCGATCCTGGTTTTTTCTTCCAGCTCGCGGATCAGATTTCCGGTGTGTTCATATTCCAGGAGGAACATATTTATATCCAGCTCTTTCAGATTTTCTCTTTTTGCCAGATATATTTTTGCAGTCTCAGACTGACGTTCCAGCGGTTCCAGCTGCTTGGTCAGCTCACTTAAGATGTCCGTGACACGGACCAGATTCTGTTGTTCTTCCTCAAGCTTCTTCAGTGTGGTATTTTTTCGTCTTTTAAATTTGACGATCCCGGCTGCCTCGTCAAAAAGCTCTCGGCGTTCTTCGGGTTTTCCACTTAAGATCTTATCGATCTGACCCTGTCCGATGATGGAATATCCTTCTTTTCCGATACCGGTATCATAGAACATCTCATTGATGTCCTTTAAACGACAGGAGCTGCCGTTGATGCGGTATTCGCTCTCACCGGAACGATACAGTCTTCTGGTAACGGTTACTTCTTCAAAATCCACCGGGAGCTTGTGATCACTGTTATCAAGTGTAATAGCCACGGACGCAAAGCTCAGAGGCTTGCGAAGCTCCGTTCCTGAAAAGATAACATCCTGCATATTCCCGCCTCGAAGCTGCTTGGCGCTCTGTTCTCCCAGAACCCAGCGGACTGCATCGCCAACATTACTTTTTCCGCTGCCGTTAGGTCCTACGATGCCGGTGATCCCGTTATGAAATTCAAAATTTATTTTCTGTGCAAAGGATTTAAATCCCTGCACCTCTATATTTTTCAGATACATTGGCCACCTGCTGTTATTTTATACTGCGTATTGCCTCTAGAGCTGCAGCCTGTTCTGCTGCCTTTTTTGTATGGCCGATTCCGGTTCCCATACTTTTTCCATTGATCAGCGCCTCCACAGTAAAGCTCTTGCTGTGGTCCGGTCCCTCTTCTTTCAGAAGACGATATTCCACCGGATGATTTCCGCCTTCCTGTACCATTTCCTGAAGCACTGTCTTGCTGTCATAAAAAATCCTCTTATCCTCCAGATCGTTCAGGATAAATTTCATAACAAAAGCCTGTGCCGGTTCAAATCCACCGTCCAGATACATAGCCCCGATCAGAGATTCCAGGGCATCAGAAACGATGGAATCTCTTTTACGACCGCCCATCATTTCCTCACCTCTTCCAAGGAGGATAAACTCCGGAAGCCCGAATTCTCTTGCACAGTAGGCAAGACTCTTTTCACATACCATGCTGGCACGTTTCTTGGTCAACTCACCTTCCTGATTATTCCGGAATTTTTTGTACAAGAAATCACTGCTGATCAGCTCCAGCACCGCATCTCCAAGAAACTCCAGACGCTCATTGCATCCAAGCTTTCCAAGGTGTTTTTCGTTGGCATAGGAGCTGTGTGTCATTGCCTGCTCCAATAAAGATTTTGCGGTAAACTGGTATCCGATAGTCTGCTCCAGCTTTTTTAAATTATTTTCCATTTCTTCTTCCCTTCGTTACTCGGCGAAGAGTCTCCACTGCATCGCCGACAGTAACGATCTCCTCGGCTTCCTCCGGGGCGATACGAACATCAAAAGTTTCCTCCAGATCAATAAGAATCTGAAAAAAATCCAGAGAATCCACTCCCAGATCATCCACAAAGGTAGTTTTTTCTGTAATGGCATCCATATTTCTTCCCAGAGTTTTTTCGATGATGGTCTTCAGCATTTCCAGTTCCACGACTGTTCGCCTCCTGTTCTGTCTGTAATATTTCCGGCAATCCCGGTTTTATTTTTTTTCGCTTTTTTCTTCTGCCTGTGCTTTCTGCTCGGCTGCTATAAACTCCTCGATCTTTTCATTGATCTTCTCTTCCTTAAACTGCTCGCACTGAAAGATCGCATGACGGATTTCTACGCTTTTGGCACTTCCGTGGCTTTTGACCACAAGACCTTTCAGACCAAGAAGCGGTGCTCCGCCATATTCACTGGCATCAAATGATTTTAAGGTTTCCTTAAGAGCAGGTTTTACCATCAGAGCTCCCATTTTACTGCGAATGTTTGTCATCATACCTTTTTTGATCATAGATATCAGAGTAGCTCCAACACCTTCATAAAGCTTGAGGATCACATTTCCTACAAAAGCTTCACAGACTACTACATCTGCATAACCTGACGGGATATCTCTCGCCTCAATACTTCCGATGAAATTGATATCCTTACATGCTTTTAACAGAGGGAAGGTAGCCTTTACCAGCGCATTGCCCTTTTCTTCCTCAGCACCGTTATTAACGATAGCAACTCTTGGTTTCTTAATACCCACTACATTTTCCATATAGATGGAACCCATCTGCGCAAACTGTACCAGATGATCTGGTCTCGCATCTACATTGGCACCACAGTCGATCAGAAGGGAAACGCCCTTTGCCGTAGGGATCAGCGGAGCAAGAGGTGGTCTCCGGATCCCTTTGATCCTGCCTACGATCACCTGGCCTCCTACCAGTACCGCACCGGTGCTTCCGGAGGAAACAAAGGCATCGGCCTCCTGTTTTTTTACAAGATTTAATCCCACTACAATAGAGGAATCTTTCTTTTTCTGGATAGCCATGACCGGAGGTTCCGCAGTCTCGATCACCTGAGACGCATGCACCACACGGATCCTGTCCTTAGGATAATCCGGGTATTTCCGAAGCTCTGCTTCGATCACATCCTGTACTCCTGTAAGGATGACCTGGATGTTCTCTTTTTCTTTCACAGCTTCCACTGCGGCTTTTACCGGTTCCTCGGGAGCATTGTCACCACCCATTGCATCTACAACGACTTTTACCATTTCTGACATATGTTGTCCTTTCTCTGTCCGAAATCTTTTCGGAATGCATATGGTACACTGTAGTGAAAATCCTCATACACATCCGTATAAGGATTTTCATTGCAGAGTACCAAAAGTTAAGCGGATATTCGAAATCCGCATTCGCTACCTACTCATAACCGAATAACTGCTTTGCAGTTTATCCGGTTAACGTACCGTTATTTATGATACTAGAGTTTTGCCTGAGAAGTCAATATCTTTTACTCTTTCTGATTTTCAATCTGCTCTGCAAGATCATTTAAATATACCCAGCGATCCATTTTTTCGTCCAGCTTCTGCTGGATTTCCTGCTGCTCGTCGGAAAGCTCCCGGAGTTTTCCCGCATTTGTGGCATTGGCAGCCATCTCTTTGTCAATCTGCTCCAGACGTTCTTCCAATGCTGCAATGTCATCGTCAATAGTGTCAAATTCTTTCTGTTCTTTATAGGTGAATTTCAGTTTCTGTTTCCGGTTCTGTTTCCAGGTATCTGCAGCGGATTTCTTTTTCTCAGGCTCAGCTGTTTCTCCCTGTACTGTACCGCCATTCATATCTGAACGCGTTTCCAGAGACTGTCCCTTTCTTTCCTTTGCTTCCAGATAATCCGTATAACCGCCCTCATACTGGACAAGCCGGCCATCTCCCTCAAATGCCATAATACGGTTCACCACATTATCCAGGAAATAGCGGTCATGGGACACCGTGATCACGATGCCGGAAAAAGAATCCAGATAGTCCTCAAGAATGGTCATGGTGGGAATATCAAGATCATTTCCGGGCTCATCAAGAAGAAGAACATTTGGCGCCTCCATCAGAACCTTCAGAAGATACAGTCTTCGCTTCTCACCTCCGGAAAGCTTCTCCACCGGAGTGTACTGCATGGCCGGATCAAAAAGAAATCTCTCAAGCATCTGGGAAGCTGTGATCCTTCCTTCTTTTGTCGGAACATATTCCGCCACCTCACGGATATAATCGATCACCCGCTGTCTTCCATCCATATCCGGAACGTTTTGGGCAAGATACCCGATACGGATCGTTTCTCCGATCTGAATCTCTCCGGAATCCGGCAAGATCAGTCCATCTGCCATTTTAAGAAGTGTGGACTTACCGCAGCCATTTGGTCCGATGATCCCGAGACGCTGATCACGAAGAACAATATGATCAAAATCATTGATCAAAAGACGACCTTCGATGGTTTTACTTACATGATGAAACTCTATGGTTTTCTTTCCCATACGGGTCTCAATGGAATCCATTTCCACATTCTGCTCTTTCAGCGGGGTTTTTCCCGCCTTCAGTGCTTCCAAACGGTCAAGCCTTGCTCTCTGTTTTGTACTTCTGGCACGGCAGCCTCTTGCTGCCCATTCCAGTTCCATCCGAAGTACACTGCGGCGCTTCCGGTCACTGGCAAGCTCCATTTCCTCTCTCTGCGCTTTCAGCTCCAGAAATCTGGAATAATCTCCTGCATAGGAATATAATTTTCCGTGGCTGATCTCCAGGATCCGGTTTGCCACACGATCCAAGAAATAACGGTCATGAGTGACCATGATCACCGTCCCACGAAAATTCCGGAGAAAATCTTCCAGCCATATGACCATTTCTCCGTCCAGATGATTGGTAGGCTCATCCAGGATCAGAATGTCAGCTGGATTTAAAAGCATCCTTGCCAGCGCCACTCTTTTCTTTTCACCACCGGAAAGATTATCCATATTAATATTCTGATCGGTAATACCAAGTGTATTCAGCATGCGTCTGGCCTCACTTTCGGTACTCCAGTCCTTCTGCCATTTGCCTTCTGCCACATAGTCCAGAATGGTCATATGCTGCGGAAATTCCGGAGTCTGGGGAAGCCAGCTGATCCGGATCCCGTTCTGGGTGATCACCTGCCCTTCGTCCGGTTCTTCCTCTCCAGCGATCACGCGGAGCAAAGTAGTTTTACCGGTTCCGTTTACACCGATGATACCTATTTTTTCTCCCTGATCGATGCCGCAGGAGATATCATCAAATATCACCTTATCTCCAAAAATTTTGTGGATATGTTCTATATTAAGAATGTTCATGCGCATTTTCTCCGTTTTTTTCCAAAGTATATAAAAATCATTTCCATGATAGCGAATTTCCACGATTCCGTCAAGAATCACTGTTATGACAGGGGAAAGGGCTGTACCTCGAATCTGGAAGTACAGCCCTCTTGGGGGATTGTTTTTTATCTGGATCTTGGTCAACAGTTTCTGGTGTCGCCAGCTGCTGCCATTATTTTTCGTATATCCACCGCCTTTCGTATCTTTTGACGCTATTGTAAAAAAAATAGCAGGAAATGACAACAGACCTGTGACAAAATGACAGTTTCCATGAAATATGACATTTTTATTTTAAATATCTGCTAAAAGCACGTTTATCCCTGATAATTTTCTACACAATACGTCATTTCAGGCCAAAATCCGATATTGGATATACATAAAAGTTATGATATACTATTTTTACTACTCTTTTATAAACCGGAGGTTATATTATTTTGAATATTGCAATTATTGATGACATCTCAACGGATGCAGAAACCCTGAAGAATATCGCTGTTTCCTATTTTGAGAAAAAACAGATCCGGGCAGAAATCTGTCATTTTTCCAGCGCAGAAGAATTTTTTGAAGATTATCAGCCCGGAAAATTTCAGATCCTGTTCCTGGATATTTATATGGACGGAATGACAGGTATGGAAGCTGCGCGCAGGATCCGAAGACAGTCCGATAACTGCATCCTTGTTTTTGTCACTACCAGCAGTGATTTCGCTGTGGAAAGCTATGATGTAGGAGCCTCCTATTATCTTCTGAAACCATTTCAGCCAGAAAAACTCTGTTCCATTCTGGATTCCTTTCAATCCAGGCATTTACTGGCATCCCGTTACATTGAAGTCGTTTCTGACCGGGTTCCCATCCGGGTCCCTCTGCGCAGTATTTTATATGCAGATACATTCCGAAATGCAGTGTGCCTTCATACCGACGCCGGTCCGGTCCGGTCTTATCTTACCTTTCACAAATTTGAGGAGCAGATCCGGGACTGTCCCAATTTTCTCTCCTGTTACCGTGGCTGTGTCGTCAATATGGACCGTATACAGGAAGCTTCTGAAGAAGGCTTTCTTCTGGACAACGGGGAGGTCGTCCAGATCCGGAAACGTGGCTCTTCTGCTATCCGTAAAGCCTATCTTCAGTATCTCTTTGCGTCAGATGAAGAAATATCTCAGCTTTAAAAATGCCATTTTCAGACTGAAAATCCGCAAACCCTCCATAACGTGCCGCAATTTCCATGATCGACGCAGTTCCGATCCCCTGTCCGGAATGCTTACCTGAAAAAAATCCTGTTTTATTTCTGCGTAAGGGATCTGTGCAGCTGTTTTCTTCTTTTATAAGAAGTTTATTATTTCTGGTACGTATCTGTACACGGACAAATCTGGAACTGCCTTTCGGACAAAGCTGTGCCGCTTCTATGGCATTTTCCAGAAGATTTCCAAAGAGACGACAAAAATCTGTATCCTGGATCCCTGTTTTTTCCGGTGCCTCTACCTGACACTGAAAAACGATCCCGTTTTTTCTGCATAGTTCTTCATAATAATGTAAGATCGCATCGGCAACCTGATTTTTACAGTAAGAATGATAGGTCAAACGTTCCTGGAATTCACGGGTATACCGGCAAAGGTATTTCTGCATTTCTCCATACTGCTCACGTTCCAGTAATGCAGACAGAACACGAAGGTGCTGACGCATATCATGACGGACACGGCTGGTTTCTTCCATCTGTTCTTTTAATCGGTCGTAATGATTTTTCTGGGCAAGGAGACGAAGTTCAGTCTGATGACTATATACCTCATAAGTCAGACTGATCTTATATGCTTCTGACAGGTCTCTCCACAGAACACAGCCAAACGCAGCTGTCAGTATCAGCCCACCTGTCTCCGGGAAACCTCCTCCCAAAATCGGCTCATAAAGATACCCTATCCGATCTGCCACAAGGGAACAGGCATAAATCGTTGTTCCCACCAAAACGATCTTTCCATATCTGCAATCTGTTTCTCCAAAAGTATTGAGCAGCATATAGATCGCTGCCACCCATTTGACTGCCTCACTGATCCAGACAACATCATAAAGAAGCCTGGCTGAAGGAAGTATATCCGCAAAAATCTCCAGAAAGAAAGCTACTACGATCCAGAGATCGATCAAAAGAAACAGATATATGCCCCTTTTTTTTCCTATAATACAATCCTCAAGCCGGATCATGCAGGAAAGGATCAGATAATAGATCATAGTTTCCAGGGCATACCAGGGCTTTGTGGGAAGAAGAAAAGAATTATGTACCAGGGAGCATAACGAATATCCTGCCACACAGAGACAGACCAGATTAAAAATAGCAAATTCTTTTGTCCTGGTTCTGACATGTACCATAAGAGTCCCAAACATGATACAGATACAGAACGCAATGGCACAGCCGCTTCCGAGTACCCGCAGTCCTCTCTGTATGCTTACACGAACCGGAGATCCCAAAACCGGAATAGCCTGGATTCCGGGTCTGATATGGCTTTTGTCTGCTACTGCTATGACAATCTCCACAACCCCGGATCCCTGAAACGTAAAAACACGGTTCATGATCCGGTCCATATAGGTTTTTTCGTCAGGATCCCCCACTTCCCCGGCCAGTTCTCCATTGATATAGATTCGGTATGCGGAAAAAACCTCCGCCATAGATATCGCCCAGATTTTTTCCTCTTCGGGCAGGATCAGAAACATCCGGTATGTCCCACATCCATACGTAGAAGCCTCTTTATTCCCCAGTTCCATTTCATTACGTTCTCCGATCGAAATATAACAACTGTAATATCCTGGATCCTTTTTCAGCATCTCAGGTGTAAGCAGCTTTCCCGGAAAATATTGCCATTCCCTGGCAAGATAATGTAGCTTTGCCGCCGCATCTTTATCATCCAGACAAAGGATTCCCTGAATGGGCTGCTCGCCTTTCGCTGTATATTCATTATTTATGAGATACATCATAAAAAAAGCAGTCATAGATAACACCACAGTAAGTCCAAAGATCAGGGTCCATTGCCTACTTTTCTCCTTTATGACTGTCACCTCGCTTTCCGGATCTGCTTCGGATTCCTACGATCAGCACTGTTATCATTGTTGCTGTCGTCAGGACTGCCACTGCAAAAGGATTCTCTTCTATATCATCTATTTTCCGACCTCTTACGCAGAAGATTCCTGTCTCGTCCGTGTCAACGATCAGAAGATCCTGCTTTTTATCCAGGAATGTCTTTAGTTTTCTTCCTCTGGAATCCGTAATTTCCATAGTTTCCGGACCTCCGTTGGGAAACATCGCTTTTACCGGTATCATGATCCGGCTCCCCGGAATATCCGTGATCTTCTGAGTGCCTTTATAGATCTTTATTTCATATGAATGATTGGAAACCTTTTGTACCAGTGCCTGTATTGTACCATTCTCTGCTACCTTCCAACTTTGTGCCACAGAAGCAGGGATACGAAGACTGATTCCTTCTTTTTCAAAATTTATATCTCCCATATATTTCAGGATCAGATCCAGACGTTTTCCACTGATCACAGTCCATTTTTCAGTAACAACTTCTGTTACCTTTCTGGCCGGCTGCTGCACTTCAGGTTCAGCCCGTACAGTTCTCGCGTTATAAATCATACCGACACACAGCGCAATAACTTCAAGTATCAACCAAAAACCATATCGTATTGTTTTTTGCAGATTATACATATCTGGTCATCCCCATTACATATGTTTCATCTATCTGCATCCAGAATACCTCTTTTTCAGCTTTCAGGCAATCAAATCTATACGTAATAAATCGACATCTTTCGAACAAAACAAAGGTGCTGATCACTGCTATTACACAGAATCAGCACCTTTTCATATATCGTTATTTCTTTTTCTGCATACCTGGAAATCGCCGAAAATAATAGATGACAAACAGTACCGCAGTAATTATCCAGGACACCGGATAACTGAGCATGATACTGTCGATCCCCGGATGAGATCTTACAAAGGCAAACAACCAGATGATACGTAAAAGACAGACCCCTCCACAGGTCAGGATCATAGGAACCAGTACTCTTCCGGCACCACGCAGCGCTCCGGAAAGAATTCCGATCACAACATAAATAGCATAGGACGGAATCAGGAAACGGATCATATGCACCCCAATGTCTACAACCACCTGATCGGTTGTAAACAAATGGTAGATCGGATTTGCGAACAGAATAAGTGCTCCGCTTACAATAAACGCCGAAATGTATGCCATCACCATACAGACGCGGACACTTTTTCGCATGCGGTGGTATTTTCCGGCACCATAATTCTGTCCCACAAAGGTGGTAATTGAGATGGCAAAAGCATTGCATACCATCCAGAACACCGCATCAATCTTTCCCATAGTTCCCCAGGCTGCCACTGTGTCAGTCCCCAGTTCATTGACAAAAATCTGAATGGTGAGATTGGCAATATTATACATCACCGATTCCAGTCCTGCCGGAAGTCCAATCCTGAGAACTGCCCCCAAAGACCGGAGATCAAAACGGATCTCATGAAATTCCAGACGATAAATATCCTCTGCGCGCATCAGGAACCAGGTTACAAGGATGGCACTGACTGCCTGGCAGCTGACTGTTGCAAGTGCAACACCGAGGACTCCCATATGGAAGATCACTACAAATACAACATCCAGCAAAATATTCAACAAACAGGTAATGATCAGCACATAGAGCGGTCTTTTGGAATCTCCTACCGCTCTTAGGATACTGGATACCATGTTGTAGACCAGATTGAAAAATGTTCCCGCAAAATAGATATGCAGGTACAGCACAGAATCGGGAATTACTTCTGCCGGTGTTTTCATCAGGTGAAGGATCGGCTCAGCCAGGATAAAACCTGCTGTTCCCACAATAATACTGGCAGCCAGGCAGAAGATCATGGATGTGTGAAGTGCTTTTTTAAGGTTTTTGTGGTCTTTCGCTCCGTAAAACTGAGAAATCACTACAGACGCACCGGAACATAAACCTACAAAAAAACCTACGATGAGATTCACGATCATACTGGATGAGCCTCCTACTGCTGCCAATGCTTCTTTTCCCACAAAGCGGCCTACTACAACTGTATCGGCAGTATTGTAGATCTGCTGGAACAGAGTTCCAAACAAGATCGGAAAAAAGAATATCAGAAGCTGCTTCCAGATCACACCCTCTGTGATCTGGTTCACGGCGGTATTTTTCTGATTCTTGTTCTGTTTCATATTTTTTTATTTCCCCCCAGAGTATAAAAAAAGCCGGTATACTTATCTCAGCATACCAGACTCTTTTCGCATCATATATTGACTGTCTAATTAAAATTAGTCCTCAACTTTGATGATTTCCTTCTTATTGTAGCTTCCGCAAGCTTTGCAAACTCTGTGTGGCATCATAAGTGCTCCACATTTGCTACATTTAACAAGGTTCATAGCGCTCATTTTCCAGTTCGCTCTTCTCTTGTCACGTCTAGCTTTGGAAGATTTGTTCTTAGGACAAATGGACATAGGTTACACCTCCTTAAATTTACTGAATATATCACTGATAGCTGCCATGCGGGGATCCTTAGGCTCCTCCTTGCATCCGCAGGGACCTTCGTTCAGGTTCTTCCCGCAGCGGCTGCAGATACCTTTACAGTCTTCTTTACATAAGACCTTTAAAGGCCAGCATATCAATACCTCAAGATAGACCAACCGGTCCACATCCAGGTTCATACCTGTGAGATAGCTGCTTTCATCCAGATCATTGACACGCTCTTCATCAGAAAGCTTCATATCGAGCTTCTTCTTAAATTCCAGCGGTATCTCGACGGCTACTGTCTCAAGACAGCGGTCACATGGAATGCCCACTGTGATCTTACCAGTTCCTGTAAGCTCAAGAACCTTATCACCGGTATTGGTGATCGTAAGCTCTACCGGTTCCTTCGCAAGTACCGGAAAACTTCCCATCTGAAAATCAATCTTCTCCAGTTCAGGAGCAACTGATTCCTGGATCGTCTTGCCATCACAGGAAGAAATGTCTAATAAATGAATCTGCATAAGTCTCTCCTATCCACACTCAATCCATTATACATATGGTCTTGTGATTTGTCAACGTTATTTTCGGGAAAATATTACATTTTTTTAATTTTTTGTTACTGTTGGCTTAATCAGAAATTCGGGGTAAATTACGGGGGTGGACCTTTAATTGTCCGCCCCCCGAATGTATACTGCTGATCCACAGTAATATATAATTCTGCCTGATTACCGATCATGCCCGAACGGTTCTGTACCGGTACTGAAACAGCTGATTATACCAGTGCTACAGTCTCACGGCAGATTGCAAGCTCCTCGTTTGTCGGGATAACTGCAACCTTAACCTTGGAGTCCGGTGTGGAGATCACGATTTCCTCGCCACGATGTCCGTTAGCATCTTTGTCAAGTGTTACGCCAAGGTATCCGAGATAGCTGACAACCTTCTCACGTACCGGGATCGCATTCTCACCGATACCTGCTGTGAAGACGATCGCGTCAACACCATTCATTGCTGCAACATATCCGCCTACGAATTTAGCGATGCTATAGCAGAGAACGTCGATGGCATTAGCTGCATCCTCGTTTCCGCCTTCAGCTGCCTCGTTGAGGTCACGGAAGTCGCTGGAAAGTCCGCCGGAAAGTCCGAGAAGACCAGATTTCTTGTTGAGTACATTCATAACGCCCTCAATGTCCAGGTTCTCTTTCTTAGCAATGAACTCCATGATAGCCGGATCGATGTTACCGGAACGAGTTCCCATAACAACACCTTCAAGTGGTGTAAGACCCATTGTTGTATCTACACATTTGCCATTTACAACTGCGCTGATGGAAGATCCGTTTCCAAGGTGGCAGACGATAACTTTGGAGTTGTCTTTGTCAAGGCCAAGGAAATCAACAGCTCTCTTGGATACGAAGCTGTGGGATGTTCCGTGGAAACCGTATCTTCTTACTTTATATTTCTTGTAGAAGTCAAGCGGAAGTCCATAGAGATATGCTTTAGCAGGCATTGTCTGATGGAAAGCGGTATCAAATACGCCTACCTGTGGTACGCCTGGCATAAGCTCTGCACATACACGGATACCAATGAGGTTAGCCGGGTTGTGGAGCGGTGCAAGGTCATTGCACTCTTCTACTGCTTTGATCATCTCGTCTGTGATCACTGCAGAAGAAGCAAATTTCTCGCCTCCGTGTACGACACGATGTCCAATCGCATTAACCTCTTTAAGGCTTCCGATCGCACCTGTTTTATCGTTTGTAAGAGCATCCAGTACCATCTGGATTGCTTCTTTATGTGTTGGCATAGCTGCCTCTGTGATCTCTTTGTCACATCCGGCTTTCTGATATACCAGTCTTCCGTCAATACCGATTCTCTCGCAGAGACCCTTTGCAAGTACATTCTCTGTCTCAGAATCGATTAACTGATATTTTAATGAAGAACTTCCACAGTTGATAACTAATACGTTCATGATTTAACTCTCCTGATCTTTTAATAATTATTTATCCTCTGCCTGGCACTGTACTGCTGTGATCGCTACAACACCTACGATATCATCTGCAGAGCATCCGCGAGACAGGTCGTTTACAGGTTTTGCGATACCCTGTGTAACAGGTCCGTATGCTTCTGCTTTACCAAGACGCTGAGCAAGCTTGTATCCGATGTTACCTGCATCAAGGTCAGGGAATACCAGTACGTTAGCTTTACCTGCTACTTCGCTTCCCGGTGCTTTGGATGCGCCTACGCTTGGAACGATAGCTGCATCAAGCTGGAACTCTCCGTCAAGTTTAAGCTCCGGATGCTCCTCTTTGGCAATTCTTGTAGCCTCTACGACTTTATCTACGTCAGGATGCTTTGCACTTCCCTTAGTGGAGTGGGAAAGCATAGCTACGATCGGCTCCTCCTGAACAAGAAGCTTAAAGGACTCAGCAGAAGATGCTGCGATCGCAGAAAGCTCATCCGGAGTCGGGTTCTGGTTCAGACCGGAATCAGCAAATACGAATGCACCGTTTGCACCATACTCGCAATCCGGAACAACGATCAGGAAGAATGCGGATACAAGCTTGGTTCCCGGTTTTGTCTTCAGGATCTGAAGGCATGGACGAAGTGTATCTGCTGTAGAATGGCATGCACCGGATACCATACCGTCTGCATCCCCCATCTTAACCATCATTACGCCATAGTATGGGTACTGAGTATGAAGGATCTCTTTCGCTTTCTCAGGTGTCATTCCCTTCTTTGCTCTCAGCTCTACAAATTTATCAATATATGCCTGAGTTCTGTCAGATTTCTCCGGATCTACGATCTGTGCACCGGAAATATCAAAGCCGCCCTCTGCAGCTTTCTTGTTGATCTCTTCCTCATTACCGATGAGGATGATCTTTGCAACTCCCTCTTTCAGAATCTTGTCAGTTGCCTCAAGAGTTCTCATATCCTCTGTCTCTGGCAGTACAATTGTTTTTACGCTTTCTTTTGCTCTTTTTTTAAGCAGTTCAACAAATCCCATGATTAAATGGCTCCTTTCTTGATGTAACAAAAACGCTAGTGTCTGTTCGGGCACTACACTATGTTTATTATACCCCCTTACCCTTTTCTTTTCAAGCGTTTCATTGTCAGAAAATGGCTATACTGCGTATTTTTTGAAGTGCAATTGTTACTGTTTACCGACAATGTTCTGCGATGTGTTTTTTGTGGATAAAGATCACAGATGGCCCGAGGATTTCGGCGCATAATTATAAATTTGCGTGATTTCTGTATCTCACAAAGGGTGTTGCTGGGCCCAGAGCGGACAGCAGCATTCGGGTTTATGGCAGCAAAACAGATTTCGAATGCCGCTTAACTTTTTACATTGCTTATGTTAAAATAGCACCATTATTATAATATAAGAACTTATTTCAAGATTTGAATTTTCAGAAACGGCAGGTACTTTTTTATATGAAAGTTGTTGGAATCATTGCAGAATATAACCCATTTCACAAAGGTCACGAATACCAGATCCGCTATGCCCGGGAGATCCTTGGTGCCGATTATATTGTGATCGCCATGAGCGGGGATTTTGTCCAAAGAGGGGCTCCTGCCCTTATGGAAAAACATCTCCGGGCTGAGATGGCTCTTCTCGGAAGCGCCGATCTGATCCTGGAAATGCCGGTACAGACAGCAACGGCCAGTGCGGAAGGATTTGCCGCAGGTGGCGTAAGCCTTCTTGACGGGCTTGGTGTTGTAGATGAGCTATGTTTCGGAAGTGAATGCGGAGATACAGAGACTCTTATGAATATTGCACAGATTCTTATAAAGGAACCGTTTGAATACCGCAAACTCCTTCAGCAGAATCTTCGTACCGGAATGAGTTTTCCTGCTGCAAGAAGCAGTGCTTTGATCCGTTACATGCGAGAAAAAGCCACTTCCGTGCATAACACATTCGGCGTTTCATCAGAACATATTGAACTCATTCTTTCTTCTCCCAATAACATCCTGGGAATCGAATACTGCAAAGCGCTTCTCCGTCTTAACAGCCGTATCCTTCCTCATGCACTTTTAAGAAAGGGATGTGGTTATCATGATACGGATTTTTCTCTTCTTTCCGACGAAGAATTTCCCTCTGCTTCCGGCATCCGGAGCCTTATGAAAAAATCCGAAGGAACTGTGCAGTCTGCTGATCTTTCCCGGTTGATCCCTTCTGCTTCCCTTCCGGGATTCCTGGATTCTCTCAAAAAAGGAGCATGGCTTTCTGACTCAGCACTGGATCTTCCTCTGCATTACAAACTGCTTCTGGAATCCGAAGAAACTTTAAAAATGTATCCGGAGCTTTCGGATGCACTGATCCGGCGTATCCTGAAATCCCGAAATCAATATGAAGGTTTTTCCCAGTTTGCGGATCTTTTGAAAACACGGGATATTACCCGTTCTGCTATCTGCCGCAGCCTTGTCCGGATCTTTCTTGACCAAAAAACAACAGCACCCGGACACATTCCCTATGCCCGGGTACTTGGCTTTCAAAAAAACAGCGCTCCGCTTCTCAGCCAGATCAAGAAAAACTCCTCGATCCCGCTGATCACCAAAGCCGCCGATGCATCTGCGATCCTCGATGAAACTGCGCTTCGACTTTTTAATGAAACCTGTGCGGCTTCCAATCTTTACGAAATGCTTCTCTGCCACAAAACAGGTCAGCCTTTCATCCACGAGATGAAAAAGCCGCTGCGGATCATTTAAGCTCCACAGCGGCTTGAACGCTGATAAGTAATCTTTTCATGGCTTGAGATCGGATTTTGAACAACTTTCAGTTATTCAGTTTAATCCGCTTTTTCGGATCGCTTCCACTGCTTCCCGGATCTTCTCCGGCGGAAGTACCAGGGCGAAACGTACGTAGCCCTCTCCGTGGGGACCAAAGCTTGCTCCCGGAGTCACGATGACGCCGGCCTTTTCCATCAGTTCCATACAGAATGCCATGCTGTCGGTGCGGCCACCCGGGATCTTCGCCCAGACAAACATGGTGCCTTTTCCATTTGGAAGTTCCCATCCGATATCACGAAGTCCCTGGCAGAGAGCATCTCTTCTCTCCTGGTACTTCTGACACTGTTCTTTTACGCTGTCCAGCGGTCCCTGAAGTGCTGCAATAGCTGCTTTCTGAAGCGGCAGGAACATGCCGAAGTCGATCTGGCTTCTCAATTTGCGGAGCGCTGCGATCACATCCGGCCGGCCTACCAGAAAGCTAAGTCTTGCGCCTGTAACATTGAAGGATTTGGAAAGACTGAAAAATTCCACGCCAATATCTTTCGCTCCCGGAGTGGCCAAAAAACTTCCTCCAAATGCCCCGTCAAAAATAATATCGCTGTACGCATTATCATGAATGATCAGAATATCATATTTTTTCGCAAATTCCACGATTTCTTCGTAAAGTCCCGGAGTGGCAATGCTTCCTACCGGGTTGGACGGCAGGGATACTACCATATATTTAGCCTTATTCGCTATTTCTTCCGGAATTCCCTTTACATAGGGAAGAAAATCATGCTCTGCAACCAGCGGATAATAGTAAGGAACTGCTCCTGCCATCAGACTTCCTGCTGCAAATACGGGATAGCACGGATCCGGAAGAAGTACTGTATCTCCCTCATCACAAAGCGCCATGCCAAGATGCCCCATTCCTTCCTGGCTTCCATAAACAGTCATTACCATGTCCGGTGTCAGTTCCACATCAAAACGTTTCTTATAATAAATACAGACTGCATCCAGAAGCTCCGGCAGATCACGGAGACTGTATTTCCAGTTGTTGTCATCCATAGCTGCTTCCGCTACAGCTTTCTTGATATATTCCGGAGTCTTGAAATCCGGAGTTCCCACACTCATGTTATAGATCTTCATGCCCTGTGCTTCCAGCTCCATACGCCGGTTGTTCAGAGCAGCAAAAATTTCATCTCCAAATCGGTCCAGTCTTTTTGAAAACTGCATGTCATTCGTCCCTCTTCCATAATAAAATCAAACGGATATTCGCAATCCGCTTCGCTACTTGCTCATAAATGAAATCACAAAGTGATTTCATTTATTTTATCACGGTAACGTAACATACTCAAGAATTTTCATAAAAAAAGAACCATCACCTGTGTAAAGCGGCTATTCATTTTCCACTTTACACATGATCGGTAACGGTTCTTCATTATTTATTCCGTTTATTCAGACAAAAGAATACGGTCATTATCCAAAGCCTTGCCCACTCCCGTTTTAAATTTCTCAAGAAGGCCATCCACGGTCATATCCTTCTTCTCTTCCCCTCCGATATCCAGCACGATATTGCCGGAGTCCATCATCAGGATACGGTTACCAAGATCAATTGCTGACTGCATATTGTGTGTGATCATCAGACAGGTCAGCTGATTTTCTTCCACGATCCGTCTGGTGAGATTAAGGACTTTCTCAGCAGTTCCCGGATCAAGGGCTGCAGTATGCTCGTCCAGAAGAAGTAATTTCGGCGGATTCATGGTTGCCATCAAAAGCGTCAGCGCTTGTCTCTGTCCACCGGAAAGAAGACCTACCGGATGGCTCATCCGCTCTTCCAGCCCAATGTCCAACTTCTTTAATTCCTCACGAAAACGTTCTTTTTCCTGCCGGGTCGTGCGGGAAAGCCACCCACCCTTGCCGGCTGCAAGTGCAAGATTCTCTTCGATCGTCATTCCCGGTGCAGTACCACGCATCGGATCCTGATAAAGACGTCCGATCTCTTTTGCGCGTGCATGCTGCGGCATAAATGTGATATCCCTGCCATCCAGCTCGATCGAACCGGCATCTGTAAGAAAATCACCGCAGATCGCATTAAAAAGTGTTGATTTTCCTGCACCATTGGAACCGATGATCGTAGCAAAGTCGCCTTTTTTCAGTTCCAGGGAAAGATCTGTGATCGCCTTTTTTTCGTTTACGGTTCCCGGATTAAATGTTTTTGAAATATGGCTGATTTTCAGCATGAATCATCTTCCTCCTTTTGTATGAGTCATTCTTCTTCGGATCTGCGGCCACTGTTTCTTAAGATACGGACCGGAAATTGCAAGAACAACGATCACAGAGGATACCAGCTTCAGCATAAATGCCGGCATATTGAACCGAAGTGCGATGGTATACACAAGGCGGAAGATAAAGGAACCAAGCACCATTCCCACCGCTCTCGCAAAAATTCCTCCATGTCCGAGAAGAGTACCTCCGATCAGCAAGGATGCCAGTGCGATGGTGACCATACCCTGACCGATGTTGATATCTACGGATTTCTGTGACTGAGACAGAAGACATCCGGAAAGTGCGGTAAATGCATTTGCCACGCAAAGGCCGATGACCGTTGTAAAGACCGGATTGATGGAGGAAGATTTTACCATATCAGAATTATTTCCGGTTGCCCGGATCGCAAGACCAAGTCTTGTTTTCAGAAAGAATACCAGAAATACGATCACGAGGATCACTGCGATAGCTGCAATGAGGATATCTTCCCTACCTTTTAACGCTGTACCTGCAAGCGCATCCTTCATCATGGTAAATACTGTGGTCGTCCGATTCATATTGATCAGGGATGACCCTCCCATGACCGCGATATTTACGGAATATAATGCAGTATTTACAATAATACCTGCAAGCAGGCTGTCTACCCCCAGCTTCGTCTGCAGGATAGCCGTTACAAATCCTGATGTAACACCTGCTGCCATGGCTGCCGCAATGGACAGAAACGGATGTCCGCTTACAGCAACTACGGCTCCTACAGCGGCCCCGAAGGTAAAGCAGCCATCTGTAGAAAGGTCGCAGACATTCAGCATGGAATAACTAAGGAACAAAGCAAGAACTGTCAGAGAACAGATCAGTCCAAGCTTCAGGGCAGTCTCCCCGAGGGAGAGCATAGTTGCAATCGTCACAGTGATTTCCTCCAATTGGATTTATTTCATAACTGCTCACAAAAGTGAGCGGTTAATTTATTTTGATTCTACTTCATCAAAGCTTTCTGCAGTTGTGATCTCATTTACCTGTGTGCAGAGAGGCTCAAATGCCTTCTTTACGGTATCGAAATCAAGTCCAAGTGCCTTGCAGGTTTCTGTATTAACTGTTGCAGTACCATTGTCAAAGGTTTCAACAGCTGTCTTAGACGGATCCGCATTATCTATCAGGATGTCAGCGATCATATCGGCTGTTTTCTGTCCCAGATTTGCATAATCAACACCATATCCTACAAAGGCACCATTTAATGCAAAGGAGTCGGCACCTGTGTAGTGCGGGATTCCTGCGTCGATGAATTTTTCATAAATAGAAAGCTCTGCTGTCATGATGGTGTTGTCCGTAGGTGTAAATACGGCATCCACACCGTCAGCGATCAGTGCATCTGCTGCGAGCTGGACTTCATCGGTAGTGGTTCCGGTACGCTCTACATATTCGATTCCCTCTTTATCCAGATAATCTTTTGCTTCCTGGATCGCTGTTGTGGAGGAATCCTGTCCGACATCATAGAGAAGACCGATCTTCTTTACATCCGGATTCTGTGCCTGGATCAGCTTCATGATAGAAGAAGTATCCAGGTAATCGCTGGTTCCTGTGATATTTGCACCAGGAGCATCCAGAGAATCTACAAGACCGGAGCCAACCGGATCAGATACTGCGGAGAAAACAACCGGTGTATCGCTTCCCTCTGTAGCGGACTGCATACGCATTGCCACCGGTGTAGCCACACCAACCATCAGGTCAACCTTATCCGCCTGAAAATCTGAAATGATCTGTTCCATAACACTGGCATCTGCATTACAGTTATCATAAGACACATCAAATGTGACACCCTTTTCTTTGCCAAGCTCCTCCAGACGGGACTGGATGTTGTCTACGATCTGGTTCAGGGAAGCATCATCTACATAATTGCAGATGCCCACTTTAAAATCCTCCGCCATAACCGGGCTTGTCATCATCATAGTTGTTGCTGCTACTGCTGCTGCGATCACTAACATTCTTTTTTTCATGGTTTTGTTCTCCCTTCTTATTTCCGCTTATGATTACCTTTTGTACACCTTGCGGTCTGCTTTTCCGGAACAACTTTCATGCAACAGAATCGCTTTTCCTGTAACACAAAAACCGTCCCAAGCTTATATCATGCTTGAGACGGTAATAAAAGTTCTTTATTATCGCGGTACCACTCAAATTGACGAATCGTCCACTTTCCGGTGTACTAACATACACTCCTCATTGGTAACGGGTTCGGTTCCCGTCGGCGCCTACTGTACAGATAAATAGTTCGGGCCGCCCTCGAAAGTCCATTCAACATCTGGTCCCCTGCGGATTTCCACCATCACCGCTCTCTGTGAAGCTTCCTGAAATGTTTACTTCTCTTTCTCACTGGTTTGTTTTTTAAGTTGTGTTTACTTTAGCACATCAACGTGAGTCTGTCAAGTCCAAAAATAAAATTAATTCTTAAAGCTGTGGATTGGTGCCGGGATCCTTCCACCTCTCTGTACAAATGCATCACAGGAGAAGGAATTTACTGGCATGATCGGAGCATAGCCAAGAAGACCTCCGAACTCAACCGTTTCGCCCACACCCTTACCGATAACCGGGATGAGACGTACTGCAGTTGTCTTCTGATTTACCATACCGATGGCAGACTCATCTGCGATGATACCTGCCAGTGTAGTCGCCTTGGTATCTCCCGGAACTGCGATCATATCCAGACCAACAGAGCATACACAGGTCATGGCTTCCAGCTTCTCCAGAGTAAGAGCTCCCTCGTTTACCGCATCGATCATTCCCTGATCCTCGCTGACAGGAATAAAGGCACCACTTAATCCGCCCACAGCAGCTGCTGCCATAACGCCGCCTTTCTTCACCTGGTCGTTGAGAAGTGCAAGCGCTGCAGTTGTTCCAGGTGCACCGGCTCTCTCAAGGCCGATCTCTTCCAGGATCTCAGCTACGGAATCACCGATAGCCGGTGTCGGTGCAAGAGAAAGATCCACAATACCAAACGGCACGTCAAGACGTTTGGATGCCTCACGTGCAACCAGCTGTCCAACTCGTGTAACTTTGAATGCGGTACGTTTGATCATCTCGCAGAGAGTTCCGAAGTCCTCGCCACGAACCTGCTCCAGAGCTTTCTTTACAACGCCAGGGCCACTGACACCTACGTTGATGATGCAATCCGCCTCTGTGACACCGTGGAACGCGCCTGCCATAAACGGGTTATCATCCGGTGCGTTACAGAATACTACCAGCTTGGCACATCCAAGAGAATCCTGGTCCTTAGTAGCCTCTGCTGTTGCGAGGATGATCTCGCCCATCAGCTTTACGGCATCCATGTTGATACCGGTCTTGGTGGAACCAACGTTTACAGAACTGCAGACGCGCTCTGTTTCTGCCATTGCCTGAGGAATGGAGCGGATAAGAAGCTCCTCTGCCGGAGTCATTCCTTTGCTTACCAGTGCAGAATATCCGCCGATAAAGTTAACGCCAACTTCCTTGGCACATTTATCCAGCGTTCTTGCGATGGTCACAAAATCCTCCGGTTTCTTACATGCAGCCCCGCCAACCAGAGCAATGGGTGTTACGGAAATTCGTTTATTTACAACCGGGATACCGTACTCGGTTGCGATCTCATCACCGGTAGCTACCAGATTTCTGGCCTTTGTGGTGATCTTTTCGTATATTTTCTGATTCAGTGCATCCAGGTCAGGATCGATACAGTCCAGAAGGCTGATCCCCATGGTGATGGTACGCACATCCAGATTCTCCTGCTCGATCATTTTATTTGTCTCGTTTACCTCAAAAATATTGATCATTTTATTTTCTCCCTGATGATTGATGTAAAGTAGATATCATATGCATTGGCAATCCGCATTCGCTGCTTGATCATACTCGATGCATCATGTTAAAAATATCTTCATGCTGGCAGTGGATCACAACACCGATCTCCTTGCCCAGATTTTCAAGCTCTTTTGCAAGTTCACCGCCATCCTTTTCACATTTTGCTGTGTCTGCGATCATCATCATGTTGAAGTAACCCTGAACGATGGTCTGAGAAATATCCAGAATATTAACCTGATTCTCTGCAAGATATGTACAAACCTTTGCAATAATTCCTACTGTGTCATTTCCTACTACTGTGATAATTGTCTTCTTCATCGTTTTTTCCTTTCTACACTGTGATTATTTCTGATATGTGATCCCTCTTCGCTACCTGGATCTTAAAATCCCTGGAACGGTACGGGTTGTCACCAAGTGTCACCTCCGAGCACACAGTCTCGTAGGCAAGTTCTTCATAGTTGTTTTCTCTGCTTAAATGGCCAAGAAAAACCGCCTTCAAATTATCATGGAGGATCCGACAGAGCAGACGTCCTGCATTCTCATTGGAGAGATGCCCACGGTCTCCCAGAATCCTCTGTTTGAGATAATAAGGGTATTTTCCAACCTGAAGCATGCGGATGTCATGATTTGCTTCCAAAAGCACCGCATCCAGATTCTCCAGATTTTTTACAATGTAATCATTATATTTTCCAAGGTCCGTGGCAATGCCCACAGAATGCTCTCCACATTCCAGGCGGTAACCCACCGGCTGTGCAGCATCATGGGGAATGGTAAAAGGATTTACCGTCAGGTCCTTGATCTCAAAAGGCTCATCCTCCCGGATCTCGTGGATCAGTCCCTCCGGCATTTTTCCAAGGGATTTCATACGAAGCATGGCATCTGCGGTTCCACCTGTGGTATAGATGGGAATTCCGTATTTTCTGGAGATCACTCCCAGTCCCTTGATATGGTCGGAATGTTCATGTGTGATCAGGATACCGTCCACATCTTTTCCGGTAAGATCCAGGGAATTCAGGCCTTTTTCGATACTCTTCCCGCTGATCCCCACATCTACCAGAACATGTGCCTCCTCAGATCCCACATAAATACAGTTGCCGCTGCTTCCGCTGGCAATACTACAAAGTCTCATTTCTCTCTATCCCTTCTCTGATCTGTCTCCGGGTACCCTTCAGATCTCCATTATTCTCGATCACATAATCCGTATGTTCTCTGAAAACCTGGTCAGATACCTGATTTCGGATAATGCCAAGAGATTTCTCTCTGGAATAACCACGGCTTTCCATCAGACGACGGATCCGGATTTCCTCCTCTGTATACACATACCAGACTTCATCACAGAATTCCTGATAATTCTCTTCCAGAAAAAGAGCAGCTTCCACAACACAGATCTCTCTTCCGGCTTCCTTCTGTTCTCCAAGAAGATCTAGGATTCTCTGCTTTACAGCCGGATGGATGATCCCGTTTAATTTCAAAAGCATATCCTTATCTGTGAATACTACATCAGAAATCCGTCTCCGGTCAATAGTTTTATCTTTTTTTATGATTTCTTTTCCAAACAATGCGATCACCGCATCGTAACATTCTTCCCCCGGTTCCATCAGAATGTGACCAAGCTGGTCTGCCTGGATCACATATGCCTGGAAATCTTCTTCCAGGATTTCAAGTACTGTACTTTTTCCGGCCCCTACTCCGCCGGTTACTCCGATCACTCTCATTTATTTCGCCTCATACCAGCTGTCACCCTGGTGCATATCTACGTCAAGTTCCACTGCAAGGTCTGCAGCTCCCTTCATCTCTTCTTCCAGAATACGGGAAACTTCCTCGATCTCTTCTTTCTTTGTCTCGATCAGAAGCTCATCGTGAACCTGCAGCACCAGTCTTGAACGCAGTCCCTCTTTTTTCATTCGTTCATAAACATGGTTCATGGCTATTTTGATGATATCTGCTGCAGTACCCTGGATCGGAGAGTTCATGGCTACACGTTCTCCGAAGGAGCGCTGCATGAAATTACTGGATCTCAGCTCCGGCACGGGCCTTCGTCTGCCGAACATAGTTGTCACATAACCGTGTTCCTTGCCATCCTTTACCAGACCGTCCAGAAAGCCCTTGATCTTCGGATAGGTCTCGAAATATTTCTCAATATAGGCAGATGCCTCTTTTCTGGTAATACTCAGATCCTGGCTCAGTCCAAAGGAACTGATCCCATAAACGATTCCGAAATTTACCGCCTTGGCATTTCTTCGCTGAAGAGATGTCACTTCATCCAGCGGCACATGAAACACCTGGGATGCGGTGAGCCGGTGGATATCCTCCGCCTCACGATAAGCCTGGATCAGTTTTTCATCACCGGACATATGTGCCAGCACACGAAGCTCGATCTGGGAATAATCGGCATCTAGAAATACAAATCCCTCTTCCGGCACAAAAACCTTACGGATCAGCCTTCCCAGCTCCATGCGGACCGGTATGTTTTGAAGATTCGGATCTGTACTGCTGATACGACCGGTTGCTGTGATCGTCTGATTAAAAGTAGAGTGGATCCTTCCATCTTCTCCGATCACATTTCCGAGACCATCTGCATAAGTGGATTTCAGCTTGGTCAGCTGGCGGTACTCCAGGATATCTTTTACGATGGCATGATCCGGCGCCAGCTTATCCAGGATATCCGCCGCTGTGGAATAGCCGGTCTTGGTCTTCTTTCCACCTGGAAGTCCCAGCTTTTCAAAAAGGATCACACCCAGCTGTTTCGGGGAATTGATATTAAACTCCTCCCCTGCTTCCTGCCAGATGGTTTTTTCCAGCTCCTGGATACGGACTTTAAGTTTTTCACCATAGCTCTTAAGCTCTTCACCCTTAACGGAAATCCCCCATTTTTCCATGGAGTCCAGGGTAAAGACAAGAGGAAGCTCGATCTCATCATAAACCTTACGCATGCCTGTTTCATCCAGTTTTTCAAGAAGAACCTTTCGGGCCATGCAGGGCACAAACGCCTGATAGCAGGCATAATTTCCAAGGCATTCCTGTTCCTCTTCCCAGGCCTTTTTCAGAGAAGTCTTTCCAAGAAGGTCTTCCTTTGAGGGGAGCATCATACCATCCAGATATTCTCTGGCGATGTCATCATGGGAATAGGAAGATTTCAGCGGGTTCAGAAGATATGCAGCAACCCCCGCATCAAAAACCTTCTTCGGATCATCAAGGGAAACATGTTTGAGAACTGATTTAATATCCATAGCACAGAGCACCGTACTGTCCGCCAGAGTTTTCAGTTTTCCGCAAAGGTAATCCCCTGTGAGAAGTCCTCCTACCGGAATCTGATAGATTTCTTTTTCATCCAGGACCAATCCCACGGTATACACCTGATCCGGATCTGCAAGAACAGAAATACCCACCTGATCTTTCTGCGCTGCTTTTTCAAACAGTGCCTCTACACCGGAAAGATCATTACAGGTAAAAAATTCCAGTTCCATGGAGGAATCTGCTGTCGTAGCCGGATCAAAACGGTTCAGCATGTTCTTAAATTCCAGGCGTTTACACAATTCATATGCCTCCGGAGTATAGGGATTTTCCACTTTCGCTTTTTCGTAGGAAAATTCCAGCGGACTATCTGTGTTGATGGTTGCAAGCTCTTTGGAAAGCTGTGCCAGATCATAATGCTCGCGGAGAGATTCTTTCGCCTTATTAGGCTTTACCTCTTCCAGATGCTCATAAGCATTCTCAATGGAACCGAACTGCACGACCATCTTGGTCGCGGTTTTCTCTCCAACGCCCGGGATTCCCGGAATATTATCAGAGCTGTCGCCCATCAGCGCTTTCAGCTCTATGATCTGCGGCGGCGTTACCTGATATTTCTCAAGAACTTCCACTGTATGGTAGTTTTCAATGGTTGTCTTTCCCCGGACAGTCTTCGGAAGCCGGATCAGCACCTTATCTGTGGCAAGCTGAAGAAGATCACGGTCTCCGGAAAGAATGGTAACATCCATACCCTTTGCTTCACTTCTTCTGGCGACCGTACCAAGAAGATCATCTGCTTCATAGCCTTCCAGGGACATGATGTTGATTCCCATGGCTGAAAGCATCTCCTTGATCAGCGGAACCTGTTCCCGAAGCTCCTCCGGCATGGGTTTTCGGGTACCTTTATAGGCTTCATATCTCTTATGCCGGAACGTAGGTGCACTCAGATCAAATGCAACGGTAAGATACTCCGGCTTCTCTTCCTCCATGATCCTGAACATAATATTCAGAAATCCATATACCGCTCCTGTATGACGTCCTTCTGCATTGGTAAGATCCGGCAGACCATAAAACGCACGGTTCAGGATGCTGTGACCATCGATCAGTAATATTTTTTCACTCAAAATCAAATTCCCTCCTTCAGTTCCAGGATCACAAAAACAAGAAAGACCACCAGTGCCGCGATCAGAACGCAGACTGCCACTGCAGCGATCGCTCTGTGAAATTTCTTTTTTCGGATATACCTTCTGGATTTTCGGATATCCTCTTCCAGAAGCTCCTTAAAATCCAGAACAGTATCTTCCTGTTTCTCATCCAGCTGCTGCATGGCCTTATGTACAATGAAATATGTGGCAAGCTCATCGTAGCAGGAGGAACACTTCTCAATATGCTCCAGAAAATCCTCCAGATCATTCAACGGCAACGTATGATCGATATATTTATTAACCATTCCCTCTGCAATACGACAGTTCATATTTTCCCTCTCTTTCAAAGCAGCGGATCCTCCCATATGATAAGCCTCTTCTGAGATCCCGCTTCACAATTTGCCCCAGACTGGGGACATATTTCCCAGAATGTTATACCATTATAGCGAATTAAACGTTGAATGACAAGGGCGGTTTCCTGTGGTATACTTGAGATATCCCGGTCAGAAAACAGAAAAACTGACCAAATATGAAAATCCAGGCAAGGAGGATCACCATTATGAAATCTATAGCAATCGTTACAGACAGTAACTGCGGCATGTCTCCCGCTCAAGTAAAAGACCTTGGCATCTACATGCTTCCAATGCCGTTTTTTATAGATGATAAGGAATATCTGGAAGACATTGACATGAACCAATCAGAGTTCTTTCAGCATCTTGAACAAAATCCAAGCTGCAGAGTTTCCACATCCCAGCCCACACCGGAATCCGTCACTACCCTCTGGGACAAGCTGCTCAAAGACTACGACGAAATCGTACATATCCCCATGTCCAGCGGTCTCTCCAGTTCCATGCAGACTGCCCGCATGCTTGCAGAAGACTATGATGATCGTGTACGTGTCGTAAACAACCAGAGGATCTCCGGAACCTTACGTTACTCTGCCATTGAGGCTATCCAGCAGGCTAAAAACGGTCTCTCTGCCGATGAAATTGGAACCTGGCTGGAAGAAACCCGCTTCGACTCCAGCATCTATATCACTGTAGCTACTCTGAAGTACCTGAAACAGGGCGGCCGCATCACGCCTGCAGCTGCAGCCATCGGAACCATGCTCCGTCTGAAACCGGTTCTGCAGATCCAGGGCGAAAAGCTGGACGCCTTCTCCAAGGCCCGCACCATGACCCAGGCAAAAAACACTATGACTAAAGCCATCAAAGATGACATTGCAGACCGCTTTGGAGAAAAGATCAACCTGGATGTCATCCACTCCCACAACCTGGAAGCAGCCGAAGAATTCCGGAAAGAAGTCCTCACCACCTTCCCGAATATCGGTGAAGTCAACATCTTCCCTCTCTCCCTGAGCGTCTCCTGCCACATCGGCCCCGGAAGTCTGGCACTCACCTGTTCCAAGGTACACCCGGAAATATGGTAAAGACTAGTCAGAAGCAATCCACATGGCCAGAGCACAGCCGGAGGGAATACTTCTGTATGGCTCTGTCTCTGGAGGAGGGCTGCTAGTTCTTAGGTTCTGGAAATCTGCGTTATTAAAAAAAGTTCGGCTGTCTGAGCGGCAACAAGCCGCGAGTTCCGAACTTTTTTTAATGGTTTTAGCAGATTTTCAGGGCCTTAGAACTAACGCCCAACGGAAGCCGAAGACCATACAGAAGTATTCCCTTCGGCGTCCCTCCCGCCAACATATTTAATTTTCCTGTGTATTCTCAATCTCCACCGGCGCTTCATTCAAGATCTTCATAAACTCCTCACCGGTGATCGTCTCATGCTCATACAGATACTTGGCAATCTCATGGAGCTTTCCGATATTATCCGTCAGGATCTTCGTAGCCTTTTCATGCTCCCGTCTTACAAGCTCCACAACCTTCTTATCCAAAAGCGTCTGCGTCTCAAAGGAACAGGTTAGACTTGCATCTCCGCCAAGATACTGATTGCTTACATTTTCCATGGCAACCATGTCAAAATCATCACTCATACCATACCTGCTGATCATCGCTCTGGCAATCTTGGTCGCCTGCTCAATATCATTGGAGGCACCGGTAGTAATGGAATGGAAGATCAGCTCTTCCGCTGCACGGCCGCCTGTAAATGTAGCGATCTTATTCTCCAGTTCTTCCTTAGTCATCAGGAAATGTTCCTGCTCATCTACCTGCATGGTATATCCCAGTGCACCGGAGGTACGTGGAATGATCGTGATCTTATGGACCGGTGCAGAATCTGTCTGCTTGGCAGCAACCAGTGCATGACCAACCTCATGATAGGAAACGATCAGCTTTTCCTTATTGGAAAGTACACGGTTCTTTTTCTGATATCCGGCAATAACAACTTCGATGCTTTCTTCAAAATCCGCCTGTGTGGCAAATTTCCGTCCGTCGCGGACTGCACGGAGAGCTGCCTCGTTGACAATATTAGCAAGCTCCGCACCGGAGGCACCGACTGCCGCCTTGGCAATTTCATCAAACCGGACTGTATCCGCAATTTTGATCTTCTTGGCATGAACCTTCAGGATTTCCTCACGCCCCTGAAGATCCGGAAGCTCAACCGGGATCCTTCTGTCAAAACGTCCCGGACGAAGAAGTGCAGGGTCAAGGGAATCCGGTCGGTTGGTAGCTGCCAGGATCACAACACCCTTGGAACCGTCAAAACCGTCCATCTCTGTCAAAAGCTGGTTCAGTGTCTGCTCACGCTCATCGTTTCCGCCGCCCATTCCGGAGCCGTCACGTTTCTTGCCGATGGTATCGATCTCATCAATAAATACGATACATGGTGCCTTCTCATTGGCCTGTTTAAAAAGATCACGGACCTTGGCAGCACCCATACCCACAAACATCTCCACAAATTCCGAACCGGAAATTGAGAAAAACGGAACCTCCGCCTCACCGGCAACTGCCTTGGCAAGAAGAGTTTTACCGGTTCCGGGAGGGCCTACAAGAAGGGCACCCTTCGGCATGGAAGCACCGATCTCTCTGTATTTCTCCGGATTATGAAGGAAATCTACAATTTCCGTCAAAAGCTCCTTGGCTTCATCCTCACCGGCAACATCTGAAAATTTGATTCCCGTAGAGGATTTCACATAAACCTTGGCATTGCTTTTGCCAAAGGACATCATTCCTCCCGGTCCTCCGTTTCCCATGGAACTCATCATCTTCTTGCTGAGCCAGCGTCCCAGGAGAATAAAAATTGCGATCGGGAGTACATATCCCAGGATCAGAGATAAAAGCAGGGACTGTCTCTGAGGTGCAGTACCCTCTATACTTACGCCCGCATCGTAAAGATGGGATACAAGATCCTGATCCTCTACAGATACCGTCTTACAATAGACATCATTTCCATCTACCTTCATCGTATAATAGATATAATCAGAATTAATAGTTGCTTCATATACTTTTCCTCTGTCTACAGCTTTCAGGAAGGTGGTGTAATCGGTCTCTTTTACACTTCTCTCAGAAAGAGCAGGAAGAGCAAAAACATTCAGCAGAACAATAATTACGACCGCAATAATGTAATATACATACAGTGGCCGCTTCTCTGGTTTTTTTGAATTCAGATTCATGCAGTCTCCTCCGTTATCTTATAGTATATTGCTATATCCACAGTGCTATATCAAGTGGTACAGCCTTGTAGTACACTCTACCACTTTTTTCAGTCAATTTCAAGGATGCCTCATCCGATTTCATAAACTTTTTAGAATTAAAAATATTTCCAAATAATACCTTTATTCTGAAAAAATCCTTGCAAGCCACCTGATACTGTGCTATTATAATAAATGGTTATGCCGCTGTGGCGGAATTGGCAGACGCACTTGACTCAAAATCAAGCGGAGCGATCCGTGCCGGTTCGAGTCCGGCCAGCGGCATTCGCATAAAAGACCTGACGGAGAAATCTGTCAGGTCTTTATTATATACTATCAAAAAACACGAAAGGAATAAAAAAATGGAAAAAGACAAAAGCTTTTTAGGAACCGAGTCTGTCGGAAAGCTTCTTCTGCAGCTTGCACTTCCTACCGTTGCCGCACAGCTCATCAATATGCTCTACAATATCGTCGATCGTATCTATATTGGTCATATTCCCGGAGAGGGTGCTCTTGCCCTTACCGGTGTAGGTGTATGTATGCCGCTTATTATGGTCGTATCTGCCTTCGCTGCTCTTGTCGGAAACGGAGGCGCTCCCAGAGCCAGCATCTTTATGGGTAAAAATGACACGTCGAAAGCCGAACAGACTCTCGGAAACTGCTTCACCATGCAGATCATCATCTCCCTGATCCTGACTGTTATCCTGTTTCTCGGAAACCGCAGCCTTCTCCTTGCATTCGGCGCCAGTGCAAACACCATCGACTATGCGGTGGGTTACATGAATATCTATGCAGTAGGAACTATCTTTGTACAGCTGACTCTTGGCATGAATAATTTCATCACAGCCCAGGGATTCGCAAAAACCGGAATGCTCTCCGTATTGATCGGTGCGATCTCCAACATTATTCTGGATCCGGTTTTTATTTTCGGATTCCACATGGGTGTCCGGGGCGCTGCTCTGGCAACAGTGATCTCCCAGGCATTTTCCTGCATCTGGGTCCTCTCCTTCCTCTTTGGAAAAAAGACCTTCCTGAAGCTTCGGAAAAGCACCATGAAACTGAAAGCCGATATCATTCTGCCCTGTATGGCTCTTGGCTCTTCTCTCTTTGTCATGCAGCTCAGTGAAAGCGTTATCTCTGTCTGCTACAACTCCTCCCTCTTAAAATACGGCGGGGATGTTGCCGTAGGAGCCATGACCATCCTTACCAGCGTCATGCAGTTTGCCATGCTTCCTCTTCAGGGACTTGGTCAGGGTGCACAGCCTATCATCAGCTACAACTATGGTGCACGTAACGAAAAACGTGTACGTTCTACATTTAAGCTTCTTATAAAAACAAGTGTTTCTTATTCCGTGATCCTGTGGCTGATCATTATGATCTTCCCGCAGATCTTTGCCGGAATGTTTACTTCGGACAGTACATTACTTGCTTTCACAAAAACAGCGCTCCGGATCTATATGGCAGTTGTGTTTATCTTTGGTATCCAGATTGCCTGCCAGATGACCTTTATCTCCCTTGGCAGAGCCAAAGATTCCATCATTGTGGCTATTGTCCGGAAATTTATTCTGGTCATCCCGCTGATCTATATCCTGCCCAATATTTTCCGTGCTGACCGGACAAATGCAGTTTATATGGCCGAGCCGGTTGCGGATATCCTGGCCGTTACATTTACTGCCATCCTGTTTTTCTTTGAGTTTAGAAAAGCCTTGGCAGAAATCTCCGGCAGCCGGAAGCAGTAACCCTGCATTTGACCACCTTCCGCCCTGCTCGCGATCTTATGCCTACCAGATACTTAAACATAAAACAGCCCTCTATGCATCATTACCAAGATGCATAGAGGGCTGTTTTTATATATTTCCGCTATTTTATTTCAGTTCGTCTTCATCCTGAAGAAGTTTCTCAAAAACAGGGAAGCAGTCAAAGGTTGCAAAATAATCTCTCGGTGTCTCGGCACGACGGATCATCTCAAAGCTGCCGTCCTCATGAAGAAGGATCTCTGCAGATTTCAGTTTACCATTGTAGTTATAACCCATTGCAAAACCATGAGCACCTGTATCATGGATCACAAGAAGATCTCCCTTGTCGATTTTCGGAAGCATACGGTCAATGGCAAATTTATCATTATTCTCACAGAGGGAACCTGTCACATCATATTTATGATCGCACGGCTCGTTCTCCTTACCCATAACCGTAATGTGATGATAAGCACCATACATAGCCGGACGCATCAGATTTACTGCACAGGCATCTACGCCGATATACTCTTTATGTGTATGCTTCTCATGGATTGCTTTTGTGACAAGGCAGCCATACGGTCCCATCATGAAACGGCCAAGCTCTGTATAGATCGCAACATCACCCATTCCTTCCGGAACAAGTACTTCTTCATAAACCTTGCGGACACCCTCACCGATCACACGGATATCATTTGGCTCCTGATCCGGTTTATAAGGAATTCCGATACCACCGGAAAGGTTGATGAATTTAATGTGTGCACCTGTCTCCTTCTGAAGCTTCACGGCAAGCTCAAACATAACCTTTGCAAGCATTGGATAATAATCATTGGTCACTGTGTTGCTTGCAAGGAATGCATGGATTCCAAACTCTTTGGCACCTTTGGATTTCAGGATACGGAATGCGTCAAAGATCTGCTCGGTAGTCATTCCGTATTTTGCATCTCCGGGATTATCCATGATACCGTTACTGATCTTAAATACTCCACCTGGATTGTAACGGCAGCTGATCACTTCCGGGATTTTTCCGAGAGCTTTCTCTACGCTCTCAATATGTGTGATGTCATCAAGGTTGATGATCCCACCGATCTCATCTGCATATCTGAACTCTTTCTCCGGTGTGTCATTGGAAGAAAACATGATATCGCCCTTTTTGCAGCCTACTGCCTTGGCCATCATAAGCTCTGTTTCTGAGGAGCAGTCGCAGCCACAGCCATACTCCTGCAGAATATTGATCAGATATGGATTCGGTGTTGCCTTTACCGCAAAAAATTCCTTGAATCCTTTGTTCCATGCAAAGGCCTCTTTCAGGGCTTTTGCATTCTCACGGATTCCCTTCTCATCATAGAGATGGAAGGGTGTCGGAAACTTTTCAGTAATTTCGTTGAGTTTCTCAAGTGTCACAAATGGTTCTTTTTTCATAATAACTGCATCTCCTGTTTTTCCGACTGCTGTTCCCGAAGAAAACTCAGTCTTATTCTGCCTCGATCACGTGCATCATATTTGTCACTGCACCACGACCGTTTGTCATGTTGGTCGCAGGGTCTCCTGCTGTAAATACAACAAGGTCTCCTTTATGTATCAGATGACGGCTGCGGACAACATTCATAGCCTGAGACATGATATGGTCCGTGGTATCTCTCTGATATCCTTTCAGAGGTGTTACACCCCAGATCAGCTGAAGTTTATGCTGGATGGTTGAGTTTGGTGTGATCGCATAGATCGGAACCTTCGGACGGAAATTGGAGATCAGTCTGGCTGTATTTCCACTCATTGTCGGTGTTACGATAGCGTTCGCCTTCAGGTTCTTTGCAGTACGCACCGTTGCAAGTGCCACTGCACTGGAGATCTTCTCTCTTCCGTCCATGGAACGATGTTCAATAAACACTTTATAATCCAGATGCGGCTCTGTCATCTCTGCGATATCTGCCATCATCTTAAGAGCATCAACCGGATATTTACCAGCTGCTGTCTCTCCGGAAAGCATGATCGCATCGGTTCCGTCGTAGATCGCATTGGCAACATCAGCTACCTCTGCACGTGTAGGACGCGGATTACGGATCATGGAATCAAGCATCTGTGTTGCTGTGATAACCGGTGTATAATGTTCATTACACTTACGGATGATCTCCTTCTGGATGTGAGGTACCTGGCTTGCAGGAATCTCCACACCAAGATCTCCTCTGGCAACCATGATACCGTCAGATGCTTCAATGATGGAATCAATATTCTCAACACCCTCTGCATTCTCGATCTTCGCGATAATACCGATATCCTTTCCACCATTATCATTCAGAAGCTTACGGATCTCACGGATCACCTCTGCGGAACGAACAAAAGATGCCGCGATGAAATCAAATTTCTGCTCGATACCAAAGATAATATCCTTCTTATCCTGCTCTGTGATTCCCGGAAGATTTACTTTTACATAGGGAACATTTACACCCTTCTTCTCTCCCAGCTCACCACCGTTTAAGATATCACAGACAATATCGGTTCCCTTGATCGCCTTAACCGCCAACTCGATCAGACCATCATCAATGAGGATCCTGTTTCCCGGTTTTACATCCTTGTAAAGTGTCTCATATGTGATAGCAACCTTTGTGCTGTCGCCTTCAAAATCGCCAATTCCAAGTACAAACTGTTTTCCCGCTTCCAGCTTAACCTTCTGTCCGTCCTTTAAAAGTCTGGTACGGATCTCCGGGCCCTTTGTGTCAAGAAGCATGGCAATAGGCATATCAAGCTCCTCACGAAGCTCCTTGATCATATCCACACGGCCCTTCTGCTCCTCGTGATCTCCGTGAGAAAAGTTGAATCTGGCAATATCCATTCCATTCTCCATAAGAGCCTTCAGAGTTTCCCTGTTATTGCTGGCAGGTCCAAGTGTACAGATAATCTTAGTTTTTTTCATAATAATGTTCTCCTTCGTTTGTGCGTTTTACTGCACGTGTTTATGTGTAAATAAATGATCCTGACAATATTCATAATTTCCGTTGCACTTTGAGCAGAAACGAAACTCCAGGTTTGGGTCATCCTTTTCGGTACGTCCGCAGATCGCACATTTATGCTTGGCGATCCCATTCGGACCGGACCCTGTTCTGGAAGGAGCCACAGCCTTCTTAAACTGCTGCCTCCTGTGGATCTCCTTCGGATTGTATCGGTTCATATCACGGGTACTGAAATAAAAGATCACAAAGTTTAAAAGTGATGCTACGATCGGTACTACACCTACCCAAAGCCCGACTCGAAGATAAGATACGATATCCCACGCAATGAACAGTCCGTATACAAAGGCCATCCATTTCATCCTGATCGGGATCACAAACATAAGAAGCAGCTGAAGATCCGGATATGTGACTGCATAGGCAAGGAAAATAGAAAGACTGATATAATATGTGGTAAAAATATTTCCGCCAAGAGAATAGGCGATCCCGTTCATCACCACATAACCACCTGTAAATACATGTAAAAGCACTGCTGCGATCACAGTAAACAAAACACCTGAAAAAATATACAATGTGTACCGGAAAGTTCCCCAGGTACGTTCCAGTGAAGTACCAATCGGATAATAGAAAAAAAAGATTGCGAGAAGGAACATCACAAGATTGCCGGTTCCTCCCACACTGGACGGCGGATAGATCACCCATGTCACCAGTCTCCAGATCTGTCCCTTCATGACCATGGACATATCAAGACTCAGCATATTCAAAACTCCTGGAGCAAACATAGCCAGAAAATACCCCAGCACATAACATCCGATGATGTAAACAGTCAGATTCGGAACCCCGAATCTTCCGAATTTACGTTCCAGTTTGTCGATAAATTTCATTAAAATCTCCTTTCAGAAAACTTTTGAAAATCAGAAAAATCGCTTCTTGGAAAGAATGATCGCTGCCACAACACTGATTGCCACAGAAATCAGGATAATGATCAGAAATCCCAATGGACTCCTTGATAAGGGCATACCGGAACCAGCCACATTCATTCCGTAAGCACTGAACACAATAGTCGGAATACTCATGACAATAGTAATGATCGCCAGTACCTTCATAACGATATTCATATTATTGGAGATGATCGATGCAAAAGCATCCATAGTTCCGTTCAGGATACCGCTGTACACATTGGCCATTTCGATCGCCTGCTTATTCTCAGTGATGACATCCTCCAGAAGATCGGTGTCCTCCGGATATTTCTTGATGCTGTCTATCTTCAGAAGCTTCTCCAGCACAACCTCATTGGACCGGAGTGATGTGATAAAATAAGTCAGGGATTTCTGCAGCTCCAGAAGCTCGATCAGCTCTTCATTTCTTGTGGAAAGATGCAGTTTTTCTTCCACCTGCTCACTTTTTTTGTCAATGATACGCAGATAACGCAGGTACATGCTCGCATTTCTGTAAAGGATCTGAAAGATAAAACGGGTCTTCATATAGGTAAAAAAGCTCCGGACTCTTCCCTCCATAAATCTGGTAAGAACCGGTGTGTCCTCCAGACAGATGGTAAAGATCATAGACCCCGTCACAATGATGCCAAGCGGTATTGTCCCATACCAGTCCTTGTCATTACGTTCCTCGATCATAGGAACATCAACCAGGATCAGTGTATAATTATCCTCAACTTCGATACGTGACCGTTCTTCCTCATCCAAAGGGGATCGTAAATCGTCAACCTCTATATCAAACTTCTCGGAAAATTCAAAAATCTCTGTTGCCGTCGGATTCGTCAGCGCAATCCAGCAGCCTTCCTCCGGTTCCTGTATCTGGTGGATGGCTCCGTCTATTGTCTTGTAAATCCTTACCACGATTCCCACTTCCCTTCTCTTGCTTTTCTTTTGCCAGGGCAAAATTCTTTTTTATTATAAATAGTCAAAATAGCTTTGTCAATTCATACCTTTTCTTTTTAAAAGAGCTTTTAAATAATTTCACATGATCTTTACATAAAAATTCATTCTGCCTTCCACGTTCTTTACATTTTTTCCGGCTTCCTATATAATGATTCCAGAATTCCAACGAAAGGAAGTTATACAAATGAGTCAGTCATCATTCGGAAAAAAATTCGTGGTTACCACCTGGGGAGAATCTCACGGCAAGGCTATCGGTGCCGTTCTCGACGGCTGTCCCGCAGGTCTTTCTCTCTGCGAAGAAGATATCCAGGTTTTTCTTGACCGGAGAAAGCCCGGTCAGAGCCGTTATACAACTGCCCGTAAGGAAGGAGATCTGGTGGAGATCCTTTCCGGAGTTTTTGAAGGAAAGACTACCGGTACTCCAATTTCTCTTCTGATCCGCAATACAGATCAGCGTTCCAGAGATTACGGAAATATCGCATACTCCTATCGTCCCGGTCACGCAGACTTTACCTTTGACCAGAAATACGGATTCCGTGATTACCGTGGAGGTGGACGCTCCTCCGGAAGAGAAACCGCCGGACGTGTGGCAGCCGGTGCCATTGCCATCAAGCTGTTAAACGAACTTGGCATTACATTTACTACCTACGCAAGATCCATCGGTCCTGTAGAGATCCGGTCCTTCTCAGAAGAAGAGATCCGAAATAATGCACTCTGCATGCCAGATGCCGACGCAGCCGCAAAGGCATCTGCCTATCTCGAACAATGTCTGAACAGTCAGGACAGTGCCGGCGGTGTGATCGAATGCCGCATCAAAAACGTTCCTGCCGGTCTGGGCGATACGGTTTTTGACAAGCTGGATGCTACCCTCGCTCATGCGATCATGTCCATTGGTGCTGTAAAAGCTGTTGAGATCGGTGACGGCATCAACGTGACACGTCTTACCGGTTCCGAAGACAACGACGGTTTTGTACAAAAAGACGGCATTATTTCCAAAACTTCCAACCACGCAGGTGGTATTATGGGCGGTATGAGTGATGGCAGCGATATCATTCTCCGTGCACATATCAAACCAACTCCTTCCATCAGTCAGTCTCAGTCTACTGTGACCAACACCGGAGAAAACCTGGAGCTTGAGATCAAGGGCCGGCATGATCCGGTGATCGTACCGCGTGCAGTAGTCGTTGTGGAAGCTATGGCAGCACTTACCATTACAGATGCACTTTTTAACAATATGAGTGCACGGATGGATCGTATCCACGAATTTTATCAGCGGTAATTTCACATTTTGACCTGTCAGATAAAAAAATATAAATGCGCAAAAAAACAGACTCAGGGAAAGTTCCTACTCGTCCCTGAGCCTGTTTTTGTCTGCCTGTGCAAGACTTACTTTGATCAATCCTGTTCTTAATCCAACTGCTCCCATGTATCCGGTACCGGCCAGATATGGATACAGTTCGGTGTCTCGATCTTTCTCGGTTTTTCGTTCATCATGATGATATTCTTTTCATAATCCACAGTGAAAACGGTAATACTGTTGCTGGCATGATTGGCAATAGCAATATGCTTGTTATCCGGGAAGATCATAAGATCCTTCGGGTAATCACCACTGATCGGAAGTGTAAATTTCTTGGTCAGAAGGCCTGTTTCCTGGTCTACTGCATACATAGTCACAGTATTTTCCCCTGCTGTTGTACAGAAAAGATATTTACCGTCCGCAGAAAGAGACATACCGGAAGCTGCGTTATGGAGCGCATCATTGGAATCCTCTTTTCCAAGAGTGGTAATGCTCTGAAGCAGCTGAAACTCCGGGTTCTTACCGCTTCCGTCATAGCTGTATACCTTCACCTCATTGCTGAGCTCAAAAAGAAGATATGCAAATCTTCCGTCATCACTGAAGCGGATGATACGAGGGCCGCTCTCTCTCGGGCAGCGAAGAATGTCAACCAGCTCCAGTTTGTCTTTCTTCTTATTGATACGATAGATCTTAACCTGATCGATACCATTATCTACCGCACAGAGATACTTATTATCCGGTGTCGGACGTACACAATTAACATGCGGACGGAAGTTACGCTCTGCCACGCTTCCAAGTCCCTTGTGGAAAACGCCGTCCATAACACTTCCCAGACGGCCGTCTTTATGTGTATGTACAACCGTTACCTTACCATCATGGTACCCTGCCACATAAAGATATCTTCCGTCCACATCTGTTGCAAGATAGCAGCCTCGCATTCCGTTGATATCCACACTGTTGAGGCGGGTAAGATCACCGTTCTTGTCTCTTTCAAATACAGCTACACCCTCATCCTCAATGGAATACAGATATTTACCGTTTTTTGATACTGCCAGATGAGAAGCATTGCTAACTTCCACTTCGCTTCGTTCTGTGAGTGTTCCTTTTTCTACATCTACATCGTATACCTGAATTCCCTTACTGGTTCCATGGGTATATGTTCCCACGTAAGCCACGTACTTCTTTTTTCCCATAAGTTCTGGCCTCCTGCTTTTTACATTGGTTACGTATTTTTGTGTTTATTTTATCACAAAGCTTCTGCAAGAACAAGTTACCATCCTGTTATCTTTTGTGCAATTTTTTATGCAAAGCTACCGTTCACTATGGCGTTCACACATAATCCACGCAAATGAATCGGCTCCTGCGCATCCATTACGCCTCTTTACAGATCTCCCAAAGCGCCTCTCATTGCTTCCAGAGTTTCATCAATTACTTCATCTGTATGCGCTGTGGAAAGGAACATCGCCTCAAACTGGGAAGGTGCAAGATGAATGCCTCGTTTCAGCATTCCCTTGAAATATTTTGCAAAAAGCTCCAGGTTGGATGTTTTTGCAGAAACATAGTCTTTTACCTCCTGGTCTGTAAAGAAAATACTTGCCAGAGAAGAATCATAGTTTACCTGATATGGAAGACCTTTTTCCTCCACGATCTTCTTCAAGCCGCCGTAAAGCTTCTCACCTTTGGCAGCCAGATCTTTGTAGATTTCCTGATGCTCATAGAGATATTTCAGCTGTGTGAAACCTGCAGCCATGGCAACCGGGTTTCCGCTTAAGGTACCTGCCTGGTATACAGGACCACACGGTGAGATCAGATCCATGATCTCCTTACGTCCGCCATAAGCGCCTACCGGCATTCCTGCGCCGATTATTTTCCCGTAGGTGACAAGATCCGGACGGATACCAAAATACTCTGCTGCTCCGCCAAAGGCAAGTCGGAAGCCTGTGATCACTTCATCAAAGATCAGCAGACAATTATGCTCATCGCAAAGCTCACGAAGCCGCTTTAAGAAGCCTGGTTTCGGAGGAACCACACCCATGTTTGCTCCTACTGCCTCCACGATCACGGCTGCCACATTTCCCTCTTCCTGTTTGAGAAGTGCTTCCACACTGGCGGCATCATTGTAGGTAGCCGTCATGGTATCCTGTGTACAGCCCTTCGGAACACCGGCGCTATCCGGAATACCACTTGCCATGACACCGGAGCCGGCACTTACCAGAAGGCAGTCACTGTGTCCGTGATAGCAACCTGCAAATTTGATGATCTTGTCTTTTCCGGTAAAACCTCTTGCTGCACGGATGGCACTCATAACAGCTTCTGTTCCTGAGTTTACCATACGGATCATATCTACATGTGGAATATGTTCACAGATAAATTCTGCGATCTCTACTTCGATTCCTGTAGCACAGCCAAAGCTCAGGCCATTTTCGCAGGCCTTGATCACACTCTCGCGGATCTCCGGGAAATTATGTCCCAGGATCATCGGGCCCCAGGAATCAATGTAATCCACATAACGGTTTCCATCTACATCATAGATGTAGCATTTATCTGCTTTTTCAATAAAACGAGGTGCCTCACCGATGGCTCCGTAAGATCTTACCGGGCTGTTTACGCCTCCCGGGATTCTTTTTACCGCACGCTCAAATAACTGTTCTGATCTTGTCATCAGCCGATCCTCCCTTCATCCATAAGTCTTGCCAGAAGCTCCGCATAATAGGTAAGATAGATCTGCGCACCGGACCGGAATGCTCCTGTAGCCATCTCACCCACGATCCTTTCTTCGTCGATCCAGCCGTTTGCAGCTGCTGCTTTTACCATTGCATACTCACCACTGACACTGTATGCGGCAACCGGAACGTTTGTGATCTCCTTTACCTGCCAGATCATGTCCTGGTATGCAAGAGCCGGTTTTACCATGATGATATCTGCACCCTCTTCCACATCTGCAAGTGCCTCTTTCAGCCCTTCTCTGCTGTTGTGAGGATCCATCTGGTAGCTTTTTCTGTCCCCAAAAGACGGAGCAGAATCTGCTGCCTCACGGAACGGGCCATAAAATGCAGAAGCATATTTTACTGCATAGGACATGATCGGTGTTGTATAATGTCCGGCCTTGTCCAGACACTGACGGATTGCTGCAACACGACCATCCATCATATCAGACGGAGCAACCATATCTGCACCTGCCTCCACGTGGGAAAGTGCTGTTTTTGCAAGAAGCTCCAGCGTCTTGTCATTGTCCACATCATGACCGCAGAGAACGCCGCAATGGCCATGGGAAGTGTACTCACACATACATACATCTGTTACATAATAAAGCTCCGGAAATTTCTCTTTTGCAATGCGAAGAGCTCTCTGAACGATCCCCTCCGGATCATAGGCACCGCTGCCCACTTCATCCTTATGGTCAGGAATACCAAAAAACATCACACTGCCTACACCGGCTTTGGAAAGCTGTTCCAGTTTATACGGAAGACGGTCCAGGCTGTAACGGTACTGCCCGGTCATGGACGGAATTTCTTCTTCCTTATTTTCTCCTTCCATTACGAACATAGGATACATAAGAGAAGATTTATCCATTCTTGTCTCACGTACCATCTTACGAAGGTTTTCGCTACCTCTTAATCTTCTTGGTCTTTTTGTCAGTTCCATGATCATTCGCTCCTTTTCATATCCACCACCAGCTTGACAAGACTGTCAATGGTGGCTTTTTCTGACATATATGCTTTCATTCCAAAGCTCTCAGCAGCCGCCTTCGTCTGTCTGCCGATGCAGGCCGCCTTAACCTTTGAATAATCCAGTCCTTTTGTTCCCTCTACAAATCCCTTCACAGTGGAGGCACTTGTAAACACCGCACAGCTGATCTGTCCTGTTTCAAATTCCTTCTTCTCATCGATGAGCTGGCTCTTTTCGTAAAGAGTCTGATAAGTCGGAACATCCTCGACCACAGCGCCTGCCTGTGCAAGAAATGCGGTGAGCTTTTCATTACCCTTTTCTGCCCGCGGGATAAGTATCTTTTCTCCACCGGAAAGAAGCTCTGAAAGTTCCTTTCCAAGAGTATCCCCGTCATATACCGACGGCACAAAATCTGCCAGCAGACCTCTTTCCTTCAGGGCCTTTTTTGTTCCTTCCCCGATCACGGCCAGACGGGCATTTCCCATGGCACGGATATCTTTTCCATGGCGGATCAGTTCTTCAAAAAATACCCTTACACCTGTAGGGCTGGTAAATACAAGCCACTGATATTCCTCCAGGTGATCCAGCGCTTTATAGAGACGGCTCTGGTCTTCCATGGGGACAGTACGGATCGCCGGAAGCTCCAGAACCTCCGCGCCTTTTTCACGAAGCATGTCCGCAGTTCTGGAAACAAGCTCCTTCGGTCTTGTGACAAGGACCTTCCATCCTGAAAGCGGCAGTTCTTCATACCAGCCAAACTTCTCTGCCAGTGTACATACCTTACCCACCACAATGATCGCCGGTGTCTCAATCCCCTGGCGTTTCACCTCTTCTTCCAGGGTAGAAACTGTTGCTACGATCCGTTTCTGACCTGCTGTAGTTCCCTTCTGCAGGATCGCCGCAGGCATGTCCTTTTCCATTCCTGCACCTATCAGACCCTCGCAGATATCCGGAAGTGCGGACACGCCCATCAGAAATACAAGCGTTCCCTTTGTATCAACAAGTGCCCGGAAGTCTATATCATATTCTTCTCCGGCCCTCTTATGTCCTGTAATGATGTGGACTGAAGAACAGAAATCCCTGTGTGTTACCGGAACCCCGTTATATGCCGGTACTGCAATGGAGGAAGTAACACCCGGAACAACCTCATAAGGGATCCCATTCTCCCGAAGAAGCTCCAGCTCCTCTCCTCCTCTTCCAAAGAGGAATGGATCTCCGCCTTTCAGGCGCACCACACGAAGACCCCGCTGTGCCTCCTCAAGAAGTACCTGATTGATATTTTCCTGACGCATGATATGGTGACTGGCACGTTTGCCTACATTGATCAGCCTGGCATTTTCCGGGATTCTTGACAGAACTCCCTGACCTACCAGACTGTCATAGACGACCACATCTGCCTGTTCCAGCACTTTGAGGCCTTTTAATGTAAAAAGGCCGATATCGCCAGGACCCGCTCCTACCAGCCATACTTTTCCTGTTTTCATCTGTTTTCTCCTTTTTTCCGAAGAGTTTCTGCCAGTTCCCTGCCTAAGCTTTCCGCATCTGCCTTATTGCCACGCAGTGTTCCTGTTACATAGGAACCGTCTTTTTCATTATAATAAAGCCCTCTGAGATAGATCTCATCCCCGAGAATTTCCGCATGGGCAGCCACCGGAGAAGAGCATCCTCCATCCAGGAGCTTTACAAAAGCACGCTCCGCACTTCCCGCGGTCCAGGCATCCTTATCACAGTAGCCCTCCAGGAAATCATAAGCTTCCCCTTTTCTTCCCTGTACAGCAAGGATTCCCTGACCAGCAGCCGGAATGATCTCATCTGCTGTAAAATACCGGTTGATCCTGGATCCCAGTCCGAGTCTCTTAAGGCCGGCAGCAGCCAGGATCAATGCACTGTACTGTCCTTCATCCAGCTTCCGGAGTCTTGTCTGAAGATTTCCGCGGATACTTCTGACATCCATATCCGGATACAGTTTTTTAAGCTGTAAGGTTCTCCTTAAGCTGGAGCATCCAAGGGGCTTGCTTTTATCAAGTTCAGAAGCTCCCTCAGGAAGAACCAGTACGTCTCTCGGATCTTCTCTTTTGGAAAAAGCCAGAAGCGGCAGCTCCTCCGGAACCTCCATAGGCATATCTTTCAGGCTGTGTACAGAAAGAATACTTCTTCCATCTATCAGTGCTTTATCCAGCTCCTTTACAAAAAGCCCTTTTCCGCCAACCTTATCCAGTGTACGGTCCAGAATGATATCCCCGGTAGTTTTCATAGTGAGGATTTCCACTTCCAGATCCGGATTTTTTCCTTTTATGTAGTCACGGACCATTTCGCTCTGCAGCACTGCAAGCTTACTCTCTCTGCTGCCGATCACGATCTTATCTCTCTTCATCTTCATCCTGCTCTCCCAATACTTTTTCCAGCGCATTCTGAATCTCTTCCCTTACACGCTTTGCTTTTTTGTGATCCAGTCCGCTGGCTGTAACTCCAACTACCATTTCATCCCGCATATATACGCCCGGAAAATAAAAATCACAGGCTTCCCGGTCGGAGGCTACATTAACATAAATGCCCTCCTCCTTACAGACACGGTGGATCTCATCATTCAGCTTCCAGTCATTGGTGGCTGCGATCACCATATATGCGTTGGCAAAGTCTGAACGTTTCACGGGACGGATATATAAAGTTACAGTTCCTGCTTTTCCAAGATCCATAAGCTCCTGGGTCACTTTTGTAGCCACTACCGTGATATTTCTTGTAAATTTCAGAAGAGTCTTTATTCTTCTGGTAGCAATATTACCACCACCTGCCACAACGATATTTTTATCGGACAGGTCTATAAACATGGGGAAATAAGGTTTATTCTTCATAAAGTTTCTCCAGTCCTTCCACACATTCCAGAAAAGCATCCTGGTTCAGGCTGTCCCGAAGCCCGAAGATCAGCTTGTTCACAACCTTTCCGGCTGCAGTATCCACTGCTTTTTTCAGTTTTTCTCTGTCTGAATCCTCCATAGGAGTTTTCCGGAAGATTTTTTCGATCCTCAGGTTCAGATCTTCCACAGCATCCGCTTTGATCTCCTGGATGCGCGGGATGATATCACGACCTTCCAGCCACTGGAAAAATTCGTTCATCTGGGCCTTCACAATGGCTCCTGCTGCTTCTAGGTTATCTGCAAGTTCCTTCGGTGTCTCGCCGGTTCGGAAGCTGTCCATATCATAAAGTGTGATGTTATCTTTTTTTCGGATCTCCGGATCAATATCTCTTGGAACTGCCAGATCGATAAGGATCATAGGTCGTTCCACACGTACATCCTCAAACAATTCTTCCGTCAGTGTATAATTGGGGCTTGCTGTTGCGCTGACCACCAGGTCACACTCCGGCAGATAATCCATTCTCTCACCATAATTGATCCTGCTGCATCCAACAGGAATGCTCACAACACCACTTCTGTACTGACGGATCGTAACCGTCACATCCGCTCCTGCTTCACGCAGTGTCTGGGCAGCCATCTTCCCCATCTCACCGTTTCCGATCACCATACAGACTTTATTGCGAACATGATAACCGCCCTCTTCCAGAAAACGGATGGCCTGATGGATCACAGAAGGATTTCCATGGGAAAACGGCACTTCCGTTTTGATCTTCTTGCCTGCAGTTACCGCCATACGGAAAAGCACCTCCAGAACACTGTCTGTGGTAAACTCATCCCTTGACATACTCAACGCATCTTTTACCTGGGTCAGGATCTGATCTTCCCCCAGGATCTGGGATTTCAGTCCGCTGGTAAGATAAAACAGGTGTTCCACCGCCTCTTCGTTTTCTCTGCTGGTAAAATACTTCTGGTATTGTTCTCCCTGCACACCTTTCAACGAGCAGAGCCACTGATACAGGTCCGGCTTCTCCTCATCTGCAGTACTTACCCACAGTTCCAGCCGGTTACAGGTCGACAGAATAATACACCCGCAGATCCCAGCTTCTTCTTTCAGCCTGCGCAGCGCCTCTCCGGTATTTTTACGGGTAAAAGCAAACTGCGCTCTGACATCTACAGGTGCCATATTATGATCGATTCCAATCATGAATATACTCATGTCCTACGTTTCTCCTTTGTTTCCACAATCTTTTATAATGATAAACATTTCCGTAAGGAAAGTCAACTACGATTGACAATGTCAGCCCTCCCTTTTATAATATCTTATGGTAGAAATTGCGGATCATCTTTATATTCCAGCGGAGAAATATAAAGAGTTTATCATAATCACCATAATTATCAGGATGGAGGAAATCCCCGTATGAACTCAGCTTCAAAAAAAGCGATCCTAGTAGTAAGTTTCGGCACAAGCTATGAAAACACCCGTAAGCTTACCATCGAGGCCATCGAGCACGATATTGCCGATGCATTCCCGGCCTGTCCCACCTACCGTGCATGGACAAGCAAAATGATCATTGCCAAACTGAAAAAGCGGGACGGTCTTACGATCCACACGGTAAAGGAGGCTCTGGAACAGATGCTTCTGGATGGTATCACCGATGTGATCGTACAGCCGACTCATGTGATCAACGGTATCGAAAATGATCAGATGAAAGCCGATGCGCTTTCTTTTCGTGACCGTTTTTCCAGTATTGTTTTCGGAAATCCTCTTCTCACAACAGAAGAAGATAACCAGGCGATCGTCCGGGTAGTTGCAGATGAATTCCGGGACATGGATCCGGACACTGCACTTGTACTGATGGGACATGGAACAGAACACTACGCAAACACGGTTTACGCTGCTTTGGATTACCGTTTTAAAGATACCGGACATAAAAATATTTTTCTTGGAACTGTAGAAGCCTATCCGGCCCTGGACTCCCTTCTCCGGGCTGCCGACAGCTTTCATCCGAAAAAGATCGTGCTGGCGCCTTTCATGATCGTAGCCGGCGACCATGCACAGAACGATCTGGCCGGTGCAGATCCGGACTCCTGGATGAACCGTCTTTCTTCCGAAGGATATGAAGTCACCCCTGTACTGAAGGGACTTGGCGAATATCCCCAGGTCCGGCAGATCCTTGTGGAACATGTACAGCAGGCCATGAACGCTTCGATCTGACAGAGATCAGATGATCCATATATATCCCTCATAAAAAAACTGCACCGTGATCCATCCCTGGATCTTCCGGTGCAGTTTTTTATTTTTTATGAAATTACTTGAAATTCTGAAATTCCTGTTATTTATGCCATCAGTTCATCCAGTTTTGTCTTTACAGCAAGGATAAACTCTTTGCTGTTCAATACCTGTACCTCTTTCAGGGAAGTGATCAGTGCAAGATCCTTGGTCATCTTTCCGCTTTCAATGGTATCCAGTGTTGCTTTTTCCAGTTTTCCTGCAAAATCAGCAAGTGCTTCATTTCCGTCCAGCTCGCCTCTCTTGCGGAGAGCTCCTGTCCATGCAAAGATCGTTGCAACAGAGTTTGTGGATGTTTCTTTTCCCTCAAGATGACGATAATAGTGTCTCTGAACTGTTCCGTGGGCAGCCTCATACTCAAAATATCCCTTCGGGGATACCAGTACAGAGGTCATCATGGCAAGAGAGCCAAATGCGGAAGATACCATGTCGCTCATAACATCTCCGTCATAGTTCTTGCATGCCCAGATAAAACCGCCTTCTGCCTTCATAACACGGGCTACGATATCATCGATCAGACTGTAAAAATAGGTCAGGCCGGCTTCCTCAAATTTATCCTTAAACTCTGCATCAAAGATCTGCTGGAAAATCTCTTTAAATCTTCCATCGTATGTTTTGGAAATGGTATCCTTGCTTCCGAACCATACATCCTGCTTTGTGTCCAGTGCATAATTAAAGCAGCTTCTCGCAAAGCTCTTTACGGAATCATCAAGATTATGCATGCCACGGAGAACACCTGCTCCATCAAAATGCTGGATCAGCTCCTTACGCTCTTCTCCGTCTTCGCCCTCAAATACAAGATATGCATCTCCCGGCTTGTCAATATAAAATTCTGTATTCTTATAGATATCTCCATATGCATGACGTGCAAGTGTGATCGGTTTCACCCAATTCTTTACACATGGCTCGATTCCCTTTACAACGATCGGCGCACGGAATACAGTTCCATCAAGAATAGCACGGATCGTTCCGTTTGGACTCTTGTACATTTTTTTCAGGTCATACTCTTCCATTCTGGCTGCGTTTGGCGTGATCGTGGCACATTTTACGGCTACTCCGTATTTCTTGGTTGCTTCTGCTGCATCAATGGTAACCTGATCATCTGTCTCATTTCTGTGCTCAAGACCAAGATCATAATATTCTGTATTCAGTTCCAGATACGGTGTGAGAAGTTCATCCTTGATGATCTGCCACAGGATACGTGTCATCTCGTCTCCGTCCATCTCAACTAAAGGTGTCTGCATTTTGATTTTTTCCATATTATTTTCTCCTTTTGAGGTTTATTCTCCTGTTCGGATTCCAGGTGCTCTTTCCTTTAGAATCTTTCTTCAGCACTTTTACTGTACATTGTACTCATATTTTCCGGTTCCGTCAACGCTTTTGTGCTTTACCACACTATGTTTATAAGAATTGTATAATAATTCAGCCTGCCAACAGTTTTTCACAGTTAAATTTTCCCCATCCCTGCTGATTTCTGGGAAGTCCCATATCTTCTGCATTTTCTCTTAACAACATCTTTACCTCTACATTAGAAAGCCGGGGATCTTTTTCCAGAAGGCAGGCGATCCCTCCTGACACCAGAGGCGTCGACATGGAGGTTCCGCTTTTGAGCCCATATGAGTACGGCAGTCCCGGTGCACAGGCAATGACCTGGCTTCCCGGCGCTACCAGATCCGGTTTGCACACACAGTCAAAAGTAGGGCCTCTTCCGGAAACTGCCTTTCTGCCATTCAGCATATCACTGGAGCCTACGGTAATGATCTTCCGGCTGCTTCCCGGTGCTGTTACCGTGCCGGCCCCCGGTCCCTGATTTCCTGCTGCAGCTACCACCACAAATCCCAGATCCCAAAGTTTTTCCACTCCTTCAAGAAGATCTGTCTGTTCCTTATGATCCCGGGATGTTGTTCCCACTGAAATATTAACGATACGGATATGATAAATGCTTCCAAACTCCATGATCCACCGAAATGCCCGCATCACATCCTCCCTGCTTCCGTTCCCGAAACGATCCAGAACCTTCAGAGCAGCGATACTGCAGCCAGGTGCAGCCCCTTTATATTTTCCACCTGATGCAGTTCCGTCCCCTGCAAGGATCCCGCTGACATGAGTCCCATGTCCGTTATCATCATATGGGCTGCGTCTGACTCCTGTAAAATCACGAAACACGGAAATACGGCTGCCAAAATCTATATGAGGAAAAATACCGGTATCCAGAACCGCCACGCCTATCCCTTTTCCTGTATACATCCTTTTATACCTTTCCAAAGCTCTCCCGCCGGACAGCTGACCTTTCTTTAGCTTATTCTGCGACCATCTTTCCCGCTACTCGTTTTATATAAAAAGACCCCGGGATCTTACATCTGAATCCCCGGGATCTTTGCTGTATATTTTATTTAGTTTCCTCTTCCTGTACGGAAATTAACTGTTTTCTGGATCTGATTGTCCATTCCGTAGCTGTAGCTTCCATAAACTCCGGTATGCCAGCCCTTAGCCTGTCCTTCCGGGTCATAATGAAGTCCGTTTATGATCACCCAGCTATGTCTTGTAAAGCCATCTCCGGCTCCATCTCTGGTTCCCGGAACACGACCACATACCACATATGGATCATATCCGATCTCTCTTGCCAGTGCAGCAAATGCACAGGCATAGCCATAACAGTTTCCCTTTCCTGTAGCAAGCGTTCTCCACGCAGTCATTCTCCACCAGTCATTCTGATTTAAATTCGGATAATAGGCAGATGAATAATAGGTATTATTTATCACATAACTCCAGCACGCCTGCAGCTTCTGGCTTTTGGACATTCCACTTCTTGTAATATTTTGGACCACGCCTATACAATGCAGCTTCAGACTGCGCATATCATTTTTTACAGCCTGCCCCTTTCCGTTAAACCGGATTCCCTCCAGAGTACGGTTTTTGTAAAAACGTCCCCAGGAATCCGCATAGTAAAGATTTCTATCCGGAAGGCACAGCCAACCCTTTGAAGGATTTCCATATTTATTTACGTAATAGGAATATTTTCCTACATTTACGATACGTGACGTCTTTCCGTTCAAAAGGCGTCCTGCAGTATCAAACACATAGATCCTGGAACCGATCTTGTTATGGTAAGTTAACGCATAATATTTAGGCCCGAAATAATACCGTTTTCCCTTTACGGTCTTCCATTGGTTTCTGATCTTTCTGCCCTTGGTGTAGTAGTAATATTTTCCTTTTTCTCTGTAGAGACCGGTTTTCTTCTTTACAGTTGCCGTAGTAGTTGCTGCCTGCGTCTCACAGGTTACGGAAACCGTGCAGATCTGCACCGCAAAAAGCATGACCATCGCCATAAAAAACAATTTTACTCTTTTCATACGTATCTTTCCTTATCGTTCATTCTAATCAATACTCTTCGTATCTCACACTTCCGTCAGAATAGGTGATCTCATAGTAGCCATGACCACTTCCGTCACAGTCATCATAGGCCTGACGGCTAACTTCGGTAGGTTCTGCTGCAGCTGCCTCTGCTGCTGCCTGTGCCTCTGCTGCTGCCTGTGCCTCTGCCGCTGCCTGTGCGTCTGCCGCTGCTTGTGCGTCTGCCGCTGCCTGTGCGTCCGCTGCTGCCTGCGCGTCTGCCGCTGCCTGCGCTTCTGCTGCTGCCTGTGCGTCTGATGCCGCTTTTGCCTCTGCCACTTTTTTCTCTTCAGCTGCTTTCTGCTCTGCTACCAGCTTGTCGATCTCATCTTTATTGGAAGTGAAGTATGTATGTGCCGCATATCCCTTAACACCATCTCCTTCAACCTTCAGCCATCCAGGGCATACACCGGTTACCTTGAACTCGGTTCCAAGAGATGTTACTTTCAGGGATTTTGATTTTGTATCCGCTTTTTCACGGATATTTACATTGGATTTTGCATAGGTAGTGGCAGCTTCTTCCAGCTCAGTCTCCTCCGCATCTTCCAACGCTTCCTGAGATTTTCCTTTTTCATCTGTGTAGGAAATATAAAGGATCTCATACTCATTATAAAAAACAGGTTCTTTCCAGTCATCCGGTGTCACATTCCGGAAGGTATGCTCTGTACCATCTTTCATGGTGATCACTAGATCCTGACCTGCCGCATCCTTGGAGTCTTTCTTTTTGCTGTCGTCCTCTTTTGCATCCTGAAGCTCTGCGGATTTCACCTCAAGTCCGCTCTGATTTTTTACTGTAAGCTCTCCGATCTGAAAATCCTCTGCGGTCTCTTTTTCTTCTGCGGAATCTTTATCGCCAGTTTTCTCTGCGGTTTCCTCCTTTGTCGTTGTCTCGCCTGCAAAAGCAGCTGTCGGTGCCCCCAGACACATCGCTGCGATCAATGCTGCCCCTAAAAGCACCTGTACTGTTTTTTTTCTCATTTCTTATATCCTCCTTTATAGTGTCAGTCCGCCTATTATACGGGCTGAATCTTTGTTGCCTGTAAGAATTTCGATCTGATTTCCGTCTGCTGCAAGAAGTGAACGGTCCAGATATAAGCAAAAACCGCTGCTGTCCGTTTTTCCATCTTCTGTGGAAACATCCATCGGAAATGCTTCATAAATCTTATCATGGTTCAATCTTATATAAATCCTGCTGTCTGTATCCAGATATTTTTCTTCAATACAACCTGTGATCTTTTCCAGATTTCCCTGGATCTCGCACTGAACTGCTCCGGCACCGGCAGGAACCGTATCTTCTTCCGTAACATTCACCTGACACTCCGGTCCTTCCATGATCGGCGGTGACTGTGCCATTTCCGGGAGAAAACGCTCTGCCCGTTCCACGATCACAGTATCTGCATTCTTCTCATCCACTTCACTCATCTGGTAAGGTACTCCTCTGGAAAAATACGCACTGGAATAAGCATCTGCCATAAACGGAAGCAGTGCATTACCAAAAGAATCACGGAACATGACCAGACTTCCTTCCTTCACAGGATTTACCGTTGTGATCTTCGGATCAAAATTACTTACCACTTCTCCCACATAGGCAAATGTTGTCTGTCTGTCATAATAAACTTCCTCTTCCGGTGTCGTTGCAAGAGGATACAGCATCTCATCCAGATCTCCTGTGAAATCTGTTTTTATAGTATAGGGTTCCTCCTTATAGGAAACATGCTCCTTTTTCAGAGAAGACAGCAATGTATCCGCCGCAACTGCAGCACCCTTGTTGTTCCAGTGTGAATCTCTTTTGTGATAAAGAACTTCTTTCTCTTCTGAAAGAGTTTCATACAGATCTCCGTAAGAAACCTGCTCCTGCCTGAGATATTTCTGAAGATTAACAAGGTTTTTGTCCGATGATACCTTCAGGCTGTCATAGTACGGCATGTTCTCTCCATAGAGTGAGTTTTTATTAGGTGCCACAGTAAAAAGAAACTGCACACCTTTTTCATTCAATGTCTCCTGCATCATGGCCAATGTATGTGCAATATTAAAAAGGCTTCTCTCGGAAAGAAGCTCCTCTCCAAGATAATCCTCCAGCGAATCCTTATAATAAAGCCAGTTATCGGTTCCCTGGATCACACCATCTGCAGTAGATACTCCGAAAATCTTCCCGTTCAAAAGGGCATTTGCCGTTACAAGCTCATTTCGAAACGCAAAATGTTCCTGAAAATATTCGCCTGCTTCCGGCAGCCAACGGGTATTGATCTCGTTTTCTTTTTTCAGTTCAGGAAACTCAGCCAGTCTTCGGTTTTCAGACGATGCTTCCTGCTTTGTCACCGCCATCCCCAGAGATGGCACAAGACAAGCTGCAAAAAATGCAGTAATATAAAGCACCTGCAATTTTTTCATGTTTTCTGCCTCCTCTTAAAATCGAAAATAGATGAACGGATTATAGGTTCCGCCGGCAAGGCTCAATACACAAAGCGCAAAACCAGCCAGACTTAATACATAGTTAAAGCCTTCATACCATTTATACTTTTTCAGCATGCTGTTTACCGGAACTGCTGCGACCAGTGCCGCTGCCAGCGTTACAAGATATACCGGTGTCAGCTGCTGCAGTGTAAGGCTCATTGCGGAAGCCTTCCATCCAAAATCCGTAAACATTTCTCTGATCCAGAAGCATCCCTGCTTCATAGTGTCCGCACGGAAAAACACAAAGCCAACACAAACTACCAGAAGTGCATAGACATGCTGAAAAAAGCTCTTGAGCTTTCCGCCCTTTTTCCCGATAAATGGGATATACTCTTCCAGCATCAGGAAAAAGCCATGATAAATTCCCCAGAACAGAAAATTAAAGGAGGCACCATGCCAGATACCTGTACACACAAAAACGATCATTTTATTGACCACTGTACGGAATTTCCCTCTGCGGTTTCCCCCTAACGGAATATACAGATATTCCTTAAACCATCCTGAAAGAGACATATGCCATCTTCTCCAGAATTCACGGATACTGGCAGAAATATAAGGATAATCAAAATTCTCATGGAAATGAAATCCAAACATCATTCCGAGTCCCAGCGCCATATCACTGTAGCCGCTGAAATCAAAATAGATCTGCAGCATATAGGAAACTGCGCCCAGCCAAGCACCCGGACCGGTGATTCCGGTTGCTGCCGCACCAAAGAGATTATCCGCCACAAGTCCCATTGTATTGGCGATAAGAACCTTTTTGCTCAAACCTGCAATGAAACGCCGGATTCCTTTTCCGATTTCCTCCGGCGTCTGCTTACGATTATTGATCTCCGCCTCCACATCATGATACTTAACGATAGGTCCCGCGATCAGCTGTGGGAAAAACGAGATATACAGAAGCACCTTTCCGAAATTCTTCTGAACCGAAGCATCTCCCCGATAAACATCGATCACGTAGGAAAGTGCCTGAAAAGTAAAAAACGATATTCCGACCGGCATCCGGACCTGCGGAACCGGAATTCCGGCACCGGTAATAGAATTAAATGTCTCCACCAGAAATCCGGAATATTTAAAGATCACAAGAAGACCGAGATTTATCACCACAGCCAATGTCATTGTGAGCTTACGGATCTTCGGACATTCCCCTGTCAGGCGCGCTAAAATATAGTTGCCCGCCGATGAAGCAACCAGTAATATTACATAAATCGGTTCTCCGTATGCATAAAAGACCAGACTTGCCACTACAAGCAAAAAATTTTTGGCCCGCATCCCAGGTAAAAGGAGATGCAGACAAAAAGCAGCCGGAAGAAATACACACAGAAATACCATTGAACTGAAAACCATAATTATATTTATTTATCGGTCTGGCGAATCTTATTTGCTGATCACGTCCAGTACGATTTCCTTCCCTTTTTTGTCTTTGTATGTATTGACCCAGAATCTTGTGTATTCCAACAGATATTCCTGTCCGTCACCATAACAGCCATCTGTCTTTCTGGTACGAAGAGGTCTGCCAAGGGCTTTCCGCAGTGCTGCAGAACTCTTTTCTCTTACAAATGCTTTCCTTAATCTTGAAGATGTTCTGGCATCGTATACACCGGTTTTTGTATTAAAAGCATAAAATCCGGCTCTGGACTGTCCATATGCGGAATAATAAACGCCTTTTACCATCTGTGCATACCGGTTAAATCCATAGTATTTCCCGCCGATCTTTTTTACAAGGAGATAGTTCTCCCCGAAGAATGTTCCACCTTTATAAGCCTTTCCGGTGTTGGAAAAATAGTATCTGTATGTCATTTTTTTGCCGGTAGTCTTATTAGCGACAGTCACGGTTTTCCATGTATTCTTTACTTTTTTTCCCTTCACATAATAGTAGTATTGTCCGCCCTCTTTTTTGAGACCGTTTTTTACCTTGGCTGCCTTGGCTGTAGATGCTGCCTGTACAGTCTGAACCGCAATAAGCGGTTCAGCTGCCGGCATCTGGAGCATCATCAGACAAAGTACTGCTGCCAGGATCTTCTTTGTCCACTTTTTCATGATCTGCTCCTGTTCTTTAGAGAACGATATCTTCTCTTCCTTCAGTTTTATAGTATTTTTTCATGGATGAAGATTTCTGCATATAATATTTAACATCTTTTCTGGATTTGTTTCCTGCTGCATTTGCATCAAATGTATACCAGGTATTTCCGATCTTGATCTCTGTCCATCCATGTGGCTGCCATTTATTTTTATTAAATACATTACTTTTTCCCCAGCATACACGGACCGGAAGTCCTGTTGCACGTTTAGCCTGTACTGCAAAGGCTGATGCAACACCGTAGCAGTTTCCTTTTTCCATTCCCATGGTCAGATATGCAAACATCTGGCTTTTACCTTTTGTAAACTGCAAAGGTTTTCCGTCAAAGCCCTTCATTCTCATATATCCGTATTTTTTGGAACAGTTAAACAATTTCTGAAGAGCCGTTTTTTTCTGCGCAGTTGTAGTCAGACTTGCAGAAATCTTCTGGCTGCGAAGCACTGAATCTGTCATCTTGATCAGTTCTACATTTGCTTTTTTGGATTTCCCAGTGTATTTTCCGTTGGAAGCAAACTGCATGGTTTTGTAGGTATTTCCGGATTTTACTGTATACCATCCGGTCTTTCTTGCACCATTCGAGCCTAAATAATATATCGCACCATTGATCTTTTTTAATTTGTTGGTAACTTTTTTACCTTTGATGTAGTAATAATACTGACCGCCCTCTTTTTTCCAGCCATTTTTAACAGCTGCTTTTGCGGTTGTTGTGGTTGCTGTTGTTGCCGCCTGCGCACACACTGTGCCAAATGTCAGGCAAAACAGCATCGTAATCATGAGAACAAGCTGTGCGAATCTTCTCTTTTTCATGGTTTCTTTTCCTCCTGTTTTAAAAATCTTCATACCCGGTGATAATTATAGCATTGCTCTGATTTTCTTGCAATATAATGTATAAAATACATTATCTCCTCCAATACTTAACATATCTGAAAAATAAAGGAGGTTTTTCTATGCTTCTCTTTTTTCTTGTATTCTTCGGACTCCAGATCTTTGTTCTTTTCTGCTGTGCCGCTGCAGGAAATGACGCCGCTTCCCAGGAACTATCTGACCAGGAACAGCTTCAGTTTATCGCAGAATGGAAAAAACAACATCAAAAAAAGGACGTCTGCTGAAGAACGTCCTTTTTGCTTTGCAATTCTATTCTCCATTCATATGATGATACACACCAGTCCGCCTTTGCTGTCATTTACGATCTTCTTCATAGTATCCTGAAGCTTCACCTGACTTTCTTCGCTGATCATGGCCAGCTTGTTCCGGATTCCGTCTTCCACCAGCTGCTGGATGGATTTTCCGAAAATATTGGTCTCCCAGATACTTTCCCCTCGCTCCGGGCTTTCTCTGATATACTTTATCAGGTCCTCCGCCTGCTGTTCTGTACCAACGATCGGAGCGATCTCCGTTTCGATTCCCGCCCGGATCATATGAATGGACGGACTTTTTGACCGGATCTTTACTCCGAATTTATTTCCCTGACGGATCACCTCAGGTTCCTCAATAGTGATCTCGGAAAGCTCAGGCACCACAACCCCATACCCCGTTCCTTTTACCGCTTCCAGGGCAGCCTGGACTTTTACAAATTGTTCCTTCATACCGGCAAGCTCTTTTATGGTCTGGATCAGTTCATATTCGCTTTCCATGGATATCCCGCTCATTTCACTGAGCATCTGATAATAATAAATGTCTTTTACTGCGATCCGGATACGGACTTTTCCATCGGAAAGACTGACCTGCTCAAGCAATGTATCTTCCACATATGGACTTTCCAGATATACTGATTCTCTGCTTACATCACGCACATGAGTAAGTCTGGTCATCTTTTCCCGAATCTCATTTAACAGAGCCGCCTTTACCTCATGTTCCGGAGAAAGCATCTCCACCCATCTGGGAACAAAAAGCTCTATCTCACTGACCGGGAATTCATAAAGGATCTTCTCCAGGATTCTGGTCACATCCTCTTTTCGAAGCTGTTCACAGTTGACTGCCAGAACGGATACTCCAAATTTCTCTTCCAGATGTTTTACAGTTTTTCCGGTTTCCTCACTGTAGGGAGTCTGGGAGTTTACCAGGATCAGAAAGGGTTTTCCCTGGACTTTCAGCTCTTTTATGGTCTGTTCCTCTGCCGGGATAAAATTTTCTCTGGGAATCTCCCCGAAACTTCCGTCTGTTGTGACTACAATCCCAATGGTGGAATGCTGGCTGATCACTTTTTCCGTTCCAATGCGGGCTGCATCATGGAACGGGATTGCTTTTTCCTGCCAGGGAGTTTTGACCATCCGCTCCCTGCCTTCTTCCACATTTCCGGATGCATCCTTTACCAGAAAGCCTACACAGTCAATGAGTTTTACCCGGATTTTCTGGTTTTCCCCTATGGATACTTCCACTGCTTCTTTTGGAATAAATTTGGGTTCTACGGTGGTGATCATTTTTCCGGCACCGCTTAATGGCAGTTCATCCTGAAGTTCTGCTCTTTTTCCCTCGCTGATCGATGGCAGTGCTATCAGCTCCATAAATCTCCGGATGAATGTGGATTTTCCTGTACGGACCGGTCCCACAACCCCTATGTAGATATCCCCGCCCGTCCGCGCCTGGATATCACGGTAAACCTGAAAGTTTTCCATATAAAAAAGCCTCCCTGCATATACTGGCCTGTAAGTTCCGGGAAACGTCTTAAAAAAGACAGTTCCCGCATACCACAGTATATGCCCGGAAGGCTTCTTATATGCTGCTGTTCACCGGGAACAGCAGCTCTTTGTATTCCTCATATCAGTCTTTGATATAGAACTCATTGTGAAGCAGATGATGCTCTTTGCCTTTGAGGAGTCCCTCATAAAGCTCCAGAACCAGTGGGTTCTCATCGGATTTCTTGATGATCATGGTATTGTCTGCATTGTACAAACCTCTTGCTCTGGCTGCCTTGGTTCTGTCACCGGATCTGGTCGGCTGACCTCCACCCATAATACATCCACGGCGGCATGCCATAACCTCGATCAGATGATAGTTTGCCTCACCGTTCTTCACACGTTCCATAACGGTTCTTGCATTTGCAAGGCCGCTGGCAACACATACATTGATATCCATTCCCTTGTACGGTACGGTAAATTCCTTGATTCCCTCTTCACCACGAACACCGCACTCTGCAATCTCATGCATGGCTTCCTTGCTGTGATCCGGGCTCAGTCTTCGAAGAACTGCCTCGGTAACACCACCGGTAACACCGAAGATAACGCCACCGCCGGAACCAAATCCAAACGGCATATCGCATGCTTCCGGATCCAGTGTTGCAAAATCAAGACCAAAGTTATCGATCATGCGGAGAAGCTCTGTGGTTGTGATAACGATATCGGTATCCTGCTCGCCATCGGTAAAGCTGTTCGGGCGGATTGCCTCTGCCTTCTTGGCTGTACATGGCATAATGGAAACCATAACGGTCTTCTTGCCTGCTGCATGCTCCGGATCACGGAAGTATTCCTTGATAACCGCAGACATCATTCCCTGTGGGGAACGGCAGGTAGAAATGTTCGGAACATATTCCTTATACTGATCTGTGATGAACTTCACCCATGCAGGACAGCAGGAGGTCAGAAGCGGAAGGTTCTCACCCTTCTCCACTCTGTTTAGGAACTCCTTGGTCTCTTCCATAATAGTAAGATCGGCGCTGAATGTGGTATCGTATACTTCATCAAAGCCCATTCTGTGGAGTGCGTTGACGATCTTGCCCATAACGCTCCTGCCCTTTGTGAGGCCGTAGTGATCACCAACTGCTACACGGACTGCCGGCGCGATCTGGGCAACCACACGGGTATCCTTGTCCGCAAGTGCATCCCAAACCTCATCCATATGTGTACGAATGGAGATGGCTCCTGTCGGACAGTAAACACGGCACTGACCACAGTTTACACACTGTGTCTCAGCAATCTTTTTATTGAATGCAGGCATAACCATGGCCTCTGTTCCACGGAATGCGAATCCAAGAGCTCCGATTCCCTGAAGTTCCTCGCAGGCACGTACACAGTTGCCGCAGAGGATACATTTGTTCGGATCACGGATGATGGACGGTGAACTGTCATCGATCTCGTGCTGTTCTCTTGTATTTTCAAAACGGATATCCCGCACGCCAAGGCGATGTGCCAGCTCCTGCAGGATACATTCGCCGCTCTTTACACAGGTTGTACAGTCACGGCAATGTGCTGCAAGAAGCAGCTCCACGATCAGTTTACGATATTTCTTAATACGACCGGAGTTGGTATAGATAACCATTCCGTCTCTCGGCTGCTCGGAACAGGAGGCAAATGTTTTGCCTCTGTCATCCTCAACTGTACAGAGACGACAGGCACCAAAGGTGGAAACCTCTGAATGATAGCACAGTGTGGGGATATTGATACCGGCATTCCTGATGACTGTCAGGACATTTTTTTCGTCAGTAAATTCTACTTTTCTTCCGTCAATTGTCATTGTACCCATAAGATATCCTCCCTTCTATGCTTCCACATAAATCGCATCAAAGTTACAGTTATCCTTACAGGATCCGCATTTGATACATACGTCATTGTTGATTACATGTGGATGCTTGATCTTTCCTGAAATCGCACCAGTCGGACAGTTCTTTGCACACTTGCCGCAGCCGATACAGAACTCAGGATTGATATGGAATTGACGGAGCGCCGTGCAGACCTTCGCACGACATTTTTTATCTACGATATGCTCTACATATTCGTCACGGAAACGCTTCAGAGTACTGATGACCGGAAGCGGTGCACTCTTACCGAGTCCGCACAGGGCCATGCTCTGAACCATGTTTGCAAGCTCTTCCAGCTCATCCAGATCGGAAAGCTCACCCTTACCTGCGACGATTCTCTCCAGGATCTCAAGCATACGTTTGGTACCCTCACGGCAGGGAACACATTTACCACAGCTCTCACGCTGTGTAAAGCTCATGAAGAAACGCGCAACCTCTACCATACAGGTATTCTCATCCATAACAACAAGTCCACCGGAACCCATGATGGCATCCAGCTTCTTAACAGAATCAAAATCAAGCGGATGATCGATCTGATCGTCGATCAGACATCCACCGGAAGGACCACCGATCTGTACACCCTTAAATGCAGCACCACTCTTAAGACCACCACCGATGTCATAAATGATATGACGGAGGCTTGTTCCCATTGGAACCTCGATAAGACCGGTGTTCTCAATGGAACCGGTAAGTGAGAAAGTCTTGGTTCCAGGGCTTCCCTCTGTACCGATGGTGTGGAACCAGTCTGCTCCCTGAAGGATAATCTTCGGTACGTTGGCATAAGTCTCTACGTTATTCAGAACCGTAGGTTTACCCCACAGGCCCTGCTCAACCGTTCTCGGAGGTTTTACTCGAGGCATACCTCTGTTGCCTTCGATAGAAGCAGTCAGGGCAGAACCTTCACCACATACGAACGCTCCGGCACCGCGATTGATATGTAAGTGGAAATTAATACCGGAACCAAGGATATTATCACCAAGAAGGCCATAGGACTCTGCCTGCTCAATAGCCATTCGAAGTCTCTGTACAGAAAGAGGATACTCGGCACGCACATAAATATAACCATCTTCTGCACCTACTGCATAGGCAGCGATCACCATACCCTCGATCATCTTGTAAGGATCACCTTCCATTACGGAACCATCCATAAATGCTCCCGGGTCACCCTCATCACCGTTACATACTACATAACGGACTTTTTCCGGCTGGCGTGCAACCTGTGACCATTTCTTGCCTGCAGGGAAGCCTGCACCGCCACGGCCGCGGAGACCAGACTTCGAGATCTCGTCGATAACACCCTGTGGGGTCATCTCAAAGAAAGCCTTCGCCATAGCGGAAAATCCGCCTACGGAAATATATTCATCAATGGACTCTGCATCGATCTTGCCACAGTTCTCAAGAACGATCCTTGTCTGCTGGTTCAGGAACGGAATGTCACTGGGATGTGGACAGGCCTCATCATTATGACGATAAAACAGACGCTCAACAGGCAGTCCGCAGATCACGGTCTTCTCTACGATCTCGCGACAGTCGTCTACCTGAACATGTACATACTGATAATCATAGGGCTCAATTCTCATAAGAGGACCAAGTTCACATAAGCCCTGGCATCCGGTCTTAACGATTCCTACATGAGGAACATCCTTCTGCATCTCAACCGCAACACCCTCGATTCCCTCACAGAGTCTTGACATTTCTTCATAAATCTTCTGAGCACCGGAAGCAATACATCCGGTACCGGAACAGACGAGAACACGGCAGGTATAGCCATCAAGATTCTTCTTAACCTCAGCCTGTTTGTTTTTCAGATCTTCCATACTGGTTATACTCATACGCTCTCACCTCTCAATTCATTTAAAAGCTCAACAGCCTTCTCAGGAGTCATCTTCGGGTGAACTTCATCATTTACAGTCAGTGTCGGTGCAAGTCCGCAGGCACCAAGACAGGAAACTGTCTCAACGGTAAACATCATATCATCTGTAGTATGCTTCTTATGACTCAGTCCAAGTTCCTTCAGCATTGCTTCCTTTACAGGCATGGACTTACGTACATGACAGGCAGTACCGTCACATACCTTGATGATGTACTTGCCCTTCGGCTCAAAGGAAAAGTTTTCATAGAAAGTAGCTACACTGTACGCCTTCGCTTCTTTTACACCAATCTGTTCCGCAACATAAGTAAGAAGCTCTCCCGGAAGATAACGGTACTCAGCCTGAATATCCTGCATGATCGGAATCAGTGATGCAGCTTTCCGGCCGTAGTGCTCGATGATCTCGTCCGTTTTTCTGTAATACGTCTGGTCTAACATTCGGTTCCCTCCTTGTTTCTCATAGATTTTCCACTTGATCAACCTGTTCCACTACAGGTTAATGCTTTAACACTCTGTCAGTGCCGCGCATTTATGCAAATCATTATTTTGCACCATTTCATGCCTTTAATTATAACTTATATGGTCATTTTTCACAAGCGGTTTTTTTGCTTTTTTCAGAATATATTGAAATGTTTACAGTGGCTTACTGATTTTGTATCTATTTTCCATAAAATATGTTCAATTTTTAACAGCCTTGATAATAAAGATACAAATCTGCTCTTTGTTTCTGCCCCAAAACATTAAAGCCGGTTATTGATTTTATTTCTCAATTACTTTAAGATAGATAAAAAGTGCGTGGAAAACATTTAATTAATTTATTTTGTAAAGGAGAACATCTATGCGAAATCTTGACACACCAGTAAAACAGATCCGGCGAAAGATTTTTACCGAAATTGCTAAGATCGGATTTGAATCCACGGACGAATCAATGATCCATGATATCGAATCCATTCCCTACAATATTGTAGAGGAACGCGCGAAATACCGCGAAAGCATCTATCGTGAAAGAGCTGTTGCAAGCGAACGTGTCCGTCTGGCCATGGGACTTTCCCTCCGCCCGGAAAATCGTTCCGTCCACCTTACCGATGGCGTGAAGGCCAGCAACATTGACGAGAAATATTATGAACCACCTCTTATGCAGGTGATCCCTTCCGCATGTTCCGCATGCGAATCCAACAAATACGAAGTCAGCAACATGTGCCGCGGCTGTGTCGCACATCCCTGTTTACTCACCTGCCCCAAAGGCGCCATTTCCATGGTAAACGGAAAATCCTTCATCGACCAGGACAAATGTATCCATTGCGGAAGATGCAAAGCTGTCTGTCCTTACGATGCCATCGCCCATAAAGAACGCCCCTGCGAACGTGCCTGCGGTGTAAAAGCCATCGAGAGCGATGAACAGGGACGCGCCTCCATCAACCAGGATAAATGCGTATCCTGCGGCATGTGCATGGTCAGCTGTCCATTCGGAGCTATCTCCGACAAATCCCAGATCTTCCAGCTGTCCCACGCCCTTCGAGAAGGAACTGAGATCATTGCAGAAATCGCCCCCGCCTACATCAACCAGTTCGGCGAAGACGTCACCCCGGGCAAATTCCGCTCCGCCCTTAAACAGCTGGGCTTCTCAAACATTTACGAGGTAGCACTGGGCGCAGACATCGGCTGCATCTCTGAGGCACACCACTACGCCAAAGAAGTAGCCACCGGCAACCTCCCGTTCCTCCTCACTTCCTGCTGCCCGTCCTGGTCCGTCATGGCAAAGAAATACTTCCCGGCTATGATCGACAACATCTCCCAGGAGCTGACCCCGATGGTGGCAACTGCCCGCATTGTAAAAAAAGAACACCCCAGCGCAAAAGTAGTCTTCATCGGACCATGCGCCTCCAAAAAACTGGAAGCCATGCGACATTCCGTAAGAAGTGATGTAGACTTCGTGATCACCTTCGAGGAACTCTGGGGCCTGTTCGACGCCAAAAGCATCACCCCATCCACCTGCGAAGAGCTCCCGGAAGAAACCCAGGCCGCAACCGCAGCAGGACGAGGCTACGCCATTGCAGGCGGCGTAGCCGGAGCCATCGAAAACTGTCTGAAGGAATACTATCCCGATGTACCAGTCCACATCGAACACGCAGAAAGCCTTGCCGAATGCAAAAAAGTCCTCACTCTGGCAAAAGCCGGCAAGATCAAAAACTGCATGATCGAAGGAATGGCCTGCCCCGGAGGCTGCATCGGAGGCGCCGGAACCAACGCCGGCTTCGCAAAAACCTCCAAAGCCCTCAAAAAATACGTAGACAGCTCAGAACCAAAACTCCCCTCACAGGAACTGGAAAACCTGGAGTTGAACTAAATACCCCCAATATATCGAAATACTTTTTAAGCATTATTAAATAAAAAACGGAGATGCAACCTAGATGATTAAAAATCCAGGTTACATCTCCATTTTTTATCAACCAGGACAGGGCAAAGCCCGCCTCCATCCCTCATCCACATCCTTCCCCATAGCCAGACAACCTAACACCGCCAACGCACAGGCCCGGAAGGGAGTGCGGTTCGCCACCACCACTACTTCTCCACCGTCTCCGTACTCTCCGGCCAGGTATACTCCTCCCCCTTCAACTCCGCCAGAAGACTCCTAAGCTTATATCCATAATTCCTCCCGGCGGCCCATCCGCCCCCATAAGGATTCTCCTGGATCCCAAGCCACTCCACATAAGGCGCACTCTCACGGGAAACATACTGGAACCGATTATCCACACAAGCCTGGTTCAGCTCCTCCGAAGAAGCATAAGCCTTCAGATGCTGCACCTGCGCCCGAATTCCCGTCCTTACATCAGGAAAAGAATTACCGGCAACACCACCACCGGTAGTTCCCAGCCCCGAAAAATTAAACTGCCCCGCACTGGCATCCCCACCAAACTGAAGCCATCCGGTCTCAAGCATGGCCTGCTCAAAAACAACCTCTCCACGGACGCCCTCCGCATCCGCTTCCTCTATCACAATCGTGCAAAACGTATCAATATCCGGTGCACCACCCTCCGTCAGGATGCCGGAAGGATACTCCACATTCTGCGCCTCATACTGCACTACCATATCCTCCGCATCCACTGTGGTACACCCCATGATCGTATAATATCCATAAGTATTATCTGTGGAATCATCCACAAAACCCTCTGTATCACTCTCTCCAGATGACTGAGGCTTCGAAATCTGACCCTCCATAGAATGATCCGCTTCCTCTGCCAAAACACCTGCAGGCGTTCCGAACACCAGAACGCCTGCAAGTACCATCATCCGTAAACAAAAACTAATTCGGAATCTGTACATATATAAATGATCAATCCTTTATTACTGTTATTACTGCGCTTTTCTCATTGCAGCTTCAACCACATGACCTACAAGAACAGAAGTTGTAACACTTCCTACTCCGCCAGGAACCGGTGTGATCGCATCAACGATTGGCTCAACTGCCGCATAATCAACATCACCACAAAGCTTGCCCTCTGCATTGACATTGATACCAACATCGATAATAGTCTGTCCCTCTCTGACATAATCAGCGCCGACAACACCAGCACGACCAGCTGCAACGATGACGATATCCGCCTCTTTTGCAACAGACGGCATATCAACGGTTCTTGTATGGCAGATCGTTACTGTCGCATTTTTCTTAACAAGCATCATGGCAGCCGGTTTACCAACTACAAGACTTCTTCCGATAACAACCGCTTTTTTGCCTGTGCAGTCGATTCCATAGTGATCAAGGATCTCCATGCATGCCTGCGGTGTACATGGCGGGAATCCGATCTTCTTGCCTGTAAATACACCAGACATGGAAAGATCTGTCATACAGTCAACATCCTTCTCTGCTGCAAGTGCATTCTCGATCACTGCCTGATCCAGATGTTTTGGCAGCGGACGGAACAGAAGAACTCCATGGATCTTGTCATCTTTGTTTACTTTATCGATGGTTGCAAGAAGCTCATCCTGTGAAACATCCTCCGGAAGAAGGATTTTCTCACATGCAACACCAAGAGTCTCACAGCGCTTTGTAGCACCTCTCTCATAGGAAATATCGCTTGGATTCTCACCAACACGGATAATGCAAAGTGTAGGATCTACACCTTTTGCCTGAAGCTCTGCAACGTTCGCTTTGATCTTTTCATTGAGAGCCGCTGTTACTTCTTTACCTAATAACTGCTTTGCCATTTGTCTGGTTCCTCCTATTTCAGTCTTCCGAGAACACTGTCAAATGTCTCGTCTGCGATCTTTGTATATTTCTCAAGCATAGCGTCTGCTTTTTTGTTTAATTCCTCTGCATACGCACGGTCAGCCATAGATTTTGTGTTAATGTACACATTCAGGCTTGCTCCCTTAAGAGCTGCTTTGCAGAATGCAGCACCTACACCAGCATCACTGATTGCAAGCTTAGAACCTTTTGCTCCGAACTCAACGATAAGTTCAATAGCCTCGCAGCATTTCTCCATGATCTCCATAGGAACAGAGCATGCTTCCTTGAGGGCAGCTTCCATTACTCGAGCCTTCTCAGCCTTCTCTTCTTCTGTCTCTCTCGGCATTCCGTAAGCCTTGGAAAGAGGCTCAAAAACTTCCGCATCTCTCTCGATCAGATGAAGGAAATCTTTCTGAAGCTGATCACATTTCTTTTTCAGCTCCCACATTTCATCTTCTACATCTGCATATTTTTTCTTACCGACAGTAAGGCTTCCAACCATATTTCCAAGAGCTGTACCAACAGCAGCTACAAGGGCAGATGCACCGCCGCCGCCTGGAACCGGTGCCTTGGAGCTTAATACCTCGACAAATTCAGTACATGTACTGGTAGAAAATCCCATAGGACTCTCCTCCTTATATTCTTATTTTAGCACTCTTTAGAGCCCATTGGGGGCTTTATAAAAAGCCCCCTCCGGTTGTTTTTGATCTTATGTTCCGATTAGAAGAGACCTGTGATCTTACCTGTCTCATCTACATCGATCTTGGTTGCTGCCGGAACTTTCGGGAGACCTGGCATAGTCATGATCTCACCTGTCAGAGCAACGATGAATCCTGCACCTGCGGAAATCTTCAGGTTACGTACTGTTACCTCAAAGTCTGTCGGTGCACCAAGTTTTGTCTGATCATCAGTCAGACTGTACTGTGTCTTAGCAACACAGATCGGGCAGTTGCCAAATCCAAGTGTTTCCAGCTGTTTTGCCTGTTTCTGAGCATTTGCTGTAAGAACAACTTTCTTACCACCGTAAACTTTCTGTACGATGTTATTCAGTTTATCCTCGATGGATCCCTCAAGCTCATAAGCATATGTGAAGTCATTCGGCTCCTCAACAAGACGGATTACTTCCTCAGCAAGCTTCATGCCGCCTTCGCCGCCTTTTGCCCATACCTCGGAAAGTGCAACGTTAACGCCAAGCTCTTTACATTTTGCCTCAACCAGGTCAAGCTCTGCCTTGGTATCGGTCGGGAATGCATTGATAGCAACTACACATGGAAGTTTGTATACATTCTTGATATTGCTTACATGTTTCAGAAGGTTTGGAAGACCTTTCTCAAGAGCCTCAAGGTTCTCGTTGTTCAGATCTGCCTTCGGAACACCACCGTTGTATTTCAGTGCACGAACAGTAGCTACGATAACAACTGCGCTTGGATGAAGGCCTGCCATACGACACTTGATGTCAAGGAATTTCTCTGCACCAAGGTCAGCACCGAATCCAGCCTCTGTGATAGCATAATCTGCAAGTTTCATAGCCATCTTTGTAGCTGTTACGGAGTTACATCCATGAGCGATGTTTGCGAATGGTCCGCCGTGTACGATTGCAGGAACATGCTCCAGTGTCTGTACAAGGTTTGGTTTCAGGGCATCTTTCAGAAGTGCTGTCATAGCACCCTCTGCATGAAGATCACCAGCTGTTACCGGTTTCTGCTCGGAAACTTTACCATAGGTATATCCGATGATGATTCTGGAAAGTCTCTCTTTCAGGTCTTTGATGTCACTTGCGAGGCAAAGAACTGCCATGATCTCAGATGCAACTGTGATGTCGTATCCGTCTTCACGAGGCATACCGTTTGTTCTTCCGCCAAGACCATCTACTACATTACGAAGCTGACGGTCGTTCATGTCCACGCAACGTCTCCATGTGATCTTTCTCGGGTCAATGTTCAGGTCATTGCCCTGGAAGATATGGTTGTCGATCATTGCTGCAAGAAGGTTGTTTGCCGCACCGATCGCATGGAAGTCACCGGTAAAGTGAAGGTTGATATCCTCCATCGGAACTACCTGTGCATAACCGCCGCCTGCTGCACCACCTTTTACACCGAATACCGGTCCGAGGGATGGCTCACGAAGAGCTACCATTACTTTTTTGCCCATTTTCTGCATTGCATCTGCAAGACCAACGGTTGTTGTTGTTTTTCCCTCTCCTGCAGGTGTCGGGTTGATAGCTGTTACGAGGATCAGCTTACCATCTTTCTTGTCACTCTCTTTTAACAGATTGTAATCAATTTTTGCTTTGTACTTACCGTACTGCTCCAGATATTTGTCATCAATACCTGCCTTCTCTGCAATCTGTGTAATTGGAAGCATTTCGCACTCCTGTGCAATTTCGATGTCACTTTTGAATCCCATAATGTTACCTCCCTTTAGGTATTTTTACAGTTTTTAATCCCTTAAAACTGCATTTCTATAAAAACAGGTCCCATCCTGTTCTTAACTATTTTTCATTTTTAAAGACATTTCAGAAATGCCTTTAAAGACCCAATGATAACGTCTCCCATAACGGCCATATCCTCAGCCGCAAAGGAAACCGGAAAATTATCGGAAAACAAGATCTGCGAAGACGGCGGGAACTCATCATCGCCCTCCCAGAGGATCATCTGAACTACATATCCCGGAAAGATCTCCACCTGGTATGCAATATCTCCATGATCCACGGGAACCGCATGGATGTGTTCCATGATCTCCTTGAAATCCTTAAGTCTGTTTCCGTATGTGAAAGCCAGGCGTTTGATGCACCTGCCATCAAACTGACGGAGATAAACCTCTCCCCAGGGCATTTCCCTGTATGTTTTAAACCTTCCGCTTCCCTGAGATACATTCCCGTTCAGCAGAAAACGGATAGCTAGGATCTTTGCATAATGCATTTCCTCAAGAGGATAAAATCCCGCATCATCTTCCTCATGAGTTATCTGAAAATCCGGCCAGGAAATATAATAAACGCTTCCCAGGAATTTCAGAGTCAGTTCTTTCTTCTCTTCGTCATAAGGAAGCGAAAGACGTCCGGCAATTTCTGCCGGGTCTGCCTTAGCGAACTCCTCTGTATAATGCTCCCAAGGCATTCTTTCTTTGCTGTCTTTTTCATAATTCAAGTCATTTATACTAAAAGCCATGTTTTACCTCTGCTGTTTTAGTCTGCTTTATCTCTTCTGCTGTTCTTCCATAACAGACGGAAACAGATTTGTGTCCGTATGCGGAATAAAGCATGCACCTACAAACTCATCCATATAGGTAGGAACTGTAGAAAGCTCCAGGTAAGTCATATTGGAAGCCAGTTCATAGGTTTTCTTCTCTGCTGATGTGGAATGAAGCATCAGATAAGCACCTGTAAGAGAAGAGTTTCCAATGTAATGGAACTTCTCAAGAGGAATATCCGGGAACATTCCGATATGCACTGCATTGGCCATATTGATTCCGCTTCCGATTCCACCGGCAACATATACATCGTCGATCATGGAAACATCGAAGTCAAGAGAATTCAACATGGTACGGATTGCTGAGAAAATAGCGCCTTTGGCACGAATAAAGTTATCAATATCTACTTCTGTGATCTCAACATCCTTGGCAGAACCGGCTTCCTCTTCAAACGCGATCACATAGCTTCCCATACCATAATGATCGTGACGGATTCTTTTGCCTTCACGGACAAATTTTCCCTTCGGATTGATGATTCCTGTCATAAAAAGTTCACTGATCACATCAATGATACCGGAACCGCAAAGTCCTACCGGTTTGGTTCCAGGTTCACCTACAACCTTATATGTCGGCTCCATAGTTTCTTTATCAATGGTACATGCCTCAATAGCACCGTCTGTAGCACGCATACCACAGCTGATATCTCCACCCTCAAAGGCAGGACCTGCGGAACATGCACAGCTCATCATAAAATCGGAATTACCGAATACAAGCTCTCCGTTAGTACCAAGGTCGATAAACAGAGAAAATTCCGGTCTGTTCCAGATCATACTTACCAGTGTACCGGCAGTGATATCTCCACCTACATAGCTTCCGATATTCGGAGCCATGATAATATGTGCATCCGGATTGATCTCAATTCCCACATCCGATGCAAACAAGGAATTTGTTTTGAAAAACGTAGGAATATACGGTTCCATACGAAGCGGATCCGCATTGATCCCTGCAAACAGATGATTCATGGTTGTATTAGAAGCAACACACATCCGGTAGATCTGTTTCTCCGGGAAATGAATGCTTCTGCACATCTCATGGATCATCGGGTTAATGGTCTCTTTGATCACCGCGTCCTGAAGTTTCTTCTTTCCGCCAGGTTTCTGAGATTCGATGATACGGTTGATAACATCCGCACCAAAACGGATCTGTCCGTTTCCGGAAGAACTCTTGGCCAGGATCTCTCCTGTTTCCATATTGATCAGGACTGCCGAAACGGTTGTGGTACCGATATCTACAGCAAGACCACCGATCACAACATCTTTCTTACTGTCAAAAATATCATAAACATACATGTCATTTGGTGCTGTACGAACCACGCACTTCACAGAAAATTTACTCTCACGAAGTACATCTGGAAGCTTCTTAAGCACCGCATACGGAATTCTGACACGCTTCAGGTTCATAAACTTCTGAAGTGCACGGGTCAGTCTTTCATTATCCGGCATGGTATCATCCAGTGATGGAATATCCATCTGAAGTTCCACAACATCAAGACTGTTTGTAAGTTCTATGCCAGCCATCTCAACTTCATGCTTGGCATTTTCAAAAATAGCGATTTCTTCTTTTGAGCTCAAATCAGCCACTTTCATTCGGCTCTTATATGCGGATGCAATATCCGGAACAAGAACCTCCACATCTGCACTGATCTTGCTCATACAGGCCAGACGCCAGCCTGCGCCATATTCTTCATCCGAAATATGAAGAGTTTTCTTTGAGTCCAGTTCTCCGCTTTTTAACTGTACCCGACATTTTCCACAGGCTCCGTTTCCGGAACATGGTGCATCGATAGCCACATTGGCACTACGAGCAACCTCCAGTAAATTATCCCCCGCATTGGCAAATGCTTCTACCGTACTGCCATTTTCAAAAGCAAAAGTCACCTTAAACATTCGGCAACCACCTTTCTCGCCTCGTAAAAGTTATTCGTCTTCCACCTGTGGCGTTGGGAGTTAGACTAAACTATATTAGTAAAAAAGAGGCTGAAGGCCGAAGCCCCCAGCCTCTGAAACAGCGCTCCTGTTTTGTTCACACGCCAAATTAGATCTCAAGGTAAGAATCTGCGTAAAGTGTGTTACCCTTGAATACGTCACAGGATTTGATTGTCTCCATAAGACGAAGGTCGTTAGGGTTAACGATTGCAGATGTAAGACCATTCATCATAGCCATAGCTACAAGAGCAGAGTCCATGATCGGACGGATATGTTTTGGCATACCGTTACTGTTGTTGGAAAGACCGCCAGTGGAGTTCAGACCCATCTCGGAGAACATCTTGATTGCCTCAAGAACTTCCATCTGTTTGTCCTGCATTCCTTTTACAACAAGGAAAAGCGGATCAAACCAGAGATCCTCTGCTTCCATACCAAGGCCAAGACCTCTCTCAAGCATGTTCTGGCAGTGCATCATACGCTCGTCATTGTCTGATGCAACCATACCGGAAGAGCAAAGTGCGATACAGATCGCATCGTTAGCTGCTGCAAGGTCGATATTGGAAATTCTGTCTCCAGCATCTGCAGAGTTTACGATCGGTTTACCTTTGCTTCTGTTGTATACGGAAATACCAGCCTCAATAGCTTTCTGGTTTGTAGTATCCAGAGCAAGCGGAACATTGTCAAACTCAGACTGAAGGAGCTGTACTGCCCATTTCATAAGGTCCTCGCCATCGTTCTCAGCAGGTCCGATATTTACGTCAAGATATGTAGCGCCTGCATCAAGCTGCTGTTTTGCTCTTTTGATGATCGGCTCAGGATCTCTCTCAGTAAATGCTTTATTTACTGCCGGTGCTGTTGTTGAAAGTCTCTCCCCAATTGTTACAAATTTTGCCATACTCGTGTTCTCCTTTACATATTAGTAGGATATGGCTGTGTAGCAAACCTGCACAGCCGTTTATAACTGCCGGCGATATTGCCGGACAGCTGATTTCTTAAACCTTAAGTTTATGCATCAAGGTCTTTTAAGAATTTCACAAGCTGTACTGCTTCTCTTGGTCCTACGATGATCTCCCATCCAGGAAGCTTAGCCTCAAGATCGCCCTTAAGAACTGCTACTTTACCAGGAATAACCAGTCTTCTGCATTTAACCTTCGGCTCAACATTCTCTTTGATATACTCGGAGATGCTGTTTCCGGAGAATTTACCTGCTGCCCAGGATGTAAGTACGGAAAGTCCGCCTGCATCATTGATCACCAGGTTAAGCGGAACACCGGAACGCTCCAGCTCGCCAGATACTACGAAATATGTAAGAGCAAAGTCTACTGTTGTTACAACGAGAGAATTCTCGTCTGCTCCGTTCAGAGGATAAATGCCCGGTTCTACCTTCATTGGCTTCTGCGGGTCTGTAAATACGTTCTGACGAAGACCGAACAGCGGAAGTGCCTCTGCATATGTCATCTGCTCCATAACGATGATAGAACCATATTTCATAGTAAACATGGAAGCAAGTGCTGCCTGTAAATGTTTGTCACCCTTCGCAAGTTTAACAAGGTTAACGATAGAAGGATAACCAAATGTTCTGTCCTGATTCTTAAGAGCTGCACGACGAACCTGTACAGTATTTGCAAAGGTCTCTTTGATGTCAGCTCCTGTTGTATCAAGTACAAGATTCTTGTTGCCAAGTTTCTCAATAGCTGCTGTAGTATCATATAACTCATTGATGTCCTTACCGGATACACCGAGAACTACGCCTGCATCTGTAGCAACCTTGCTCATTGCCTCGTAGTTGGAAGCGTTTGCTCCGTTAAGAACCGGTTTGCCGTCCTTACATACTTCAAGGGCAGCTTTTGCGATCTCAGGATCTGTACAGCCAAGGATCAGTGTTCTTCCAAGACCTTTAGCCTTCTCTACAAGTGCTGTAAATTTTGCAGCATCTGCATTCTCATCGCAGTTTACATACACAAGCTCTACATGCATTCTCTCACCGATACGATCATAGTCAACGTGTGGGATCTCTGCAAGTTTTGCTTCTACTTCTTCATCACTCATGCATGTGCAAAGTGATACGGCATATCTTGTTTTGCTTACAAATGTCTTCTCATGTCTGAAAAGAACAGTCTCTCCACCAAGTGTAAACTCTCCATCGCCTGTTCCGATCTTGATAGTTTTCATTGGCGGTGCAGTTGCCTCAGAAAGAGATGCTAATGCATCCTCGGACATATGAGGACACTGCTCAATTTTCATAGCGCCCTGTGCAACTTTCATAGAGAAAGCCATACATGTAGGGCATCCACATTCCTTACAGTTTTTCTTTGGTGTTAATTTAAAGATCTGAATACCATTCAGTGCCATAGCTCTTTATCCTCCTATTTATTACGCAAGTGCTTTGATCAGCTTGGAAATTGTCTTAACAGATTCCGGATGTCTTAAGATAACTGCATCAGAACCAGCTGCAAGATCAGCTGCTGCTGTCTCAACTTCCATGTCGATTCCACGCTCGTCCTGTGGTCCCCATGCCGGCATGTCTGCTTCAGAAGCCATTGCCTCTTTAACATTCCATGTCTCAGCGGATACAGGTGTAATAATAGGCATCTGCAGCATGTTATCATTCTGGCCTAAAGCGGCACCTTTGATACGGTCCATAGTAGATACTACGTACTCATATCCATAACCAACTGCTGCACTACCGATATTCATAACGATCTTCTTAGCATCTACACCAAGCTGTGTAGTAACAACGTTAAGCTGTTTAGCAAGGTTGATATCAACGGCAGACTCAGCGCCTACGATCTGATTGTAAGCAAGACCTGCTGCTGCACCGATCGCTTTGTAGTTCTCCTCTTTCTCGGAAAGGATCAGTGCATTTCTGCCCTGAAGAGCCTCTGCAACCTTCGGAAGGAGCTCTGCATCCTTCTCAACATTCTTGCAGCCCTCTACAACCAGTGGACAGTCAACTGCATCTGCAACTTCTTTAACAACTGCGATCAGCTCATCGATAGATTTGTTAACACCGTTCGGGTCGCCGCCCTCAAGAATAAGTGCAACAAAGTCAGCACCCTCCATAGCTGCAGCTTTCTTAGCAATGTCAGCCATTGTAGTAGCGCCTTCATAGTAAGCTTTGATACCTTCAGATACGCCCTCAAGACCCATATCAGAGATCTCTACACCGATCTTCGGGCAGTTCTCTGACTCTGCGTCAAAGGAATAAAATGGGAATGTACAATCCCCACCAATTGTCACAGTCTTATCTCCGCTTCCGATTGTGACAGCATTAATCTTTGCATTGAACTTTTGTGGTTTCTGATTAAACGGCATTTTTCGTTAGCCTCCTTAAAAATAATAATTAAAAAACTACAGAGCTTCTTATATTATACTACATAGCACCAGTTATTGGCAAGATGCAGCACTATATTTCTGTTAAAAAATCAACAAACTTTTTAACAGTTTGCAGGAGAAAGGATGTCCGCACATCCTTTCTCCCTGATAAATTACATCATCGGATCAAGTCCGAGAGCCGGATGTCCTTTTTCTGTAAGGAATGCAACCAGTGTCTCCGGATCTTCTGCGATCGTCTCATCACCGATCATGTCTGTAAAGTTATCGATTCCGTAAAGCTCTTTTGCAGTCTTATTAAGTCTGTCAGCTACGAATTCTTTCAGTTCTTTCGGCATCCATACGATACGCTCGATACCGCCCTCAGCCTTCATGAACTTCTTGGAGGAAATGAAATGTTTACCATGTCCCATGAATCCAGGTGTCTGAACTCCACCACCTGTCATGGATGCCATCTCAGGGAATGTCATTCCAAGTGGTGTCATGCCTGCATACTCACGGTTAGCAATAACAACACCGTTGGAGAATGGCTCGATACCACAGATACACTCGAAGCATCCGCAGGAAGTCATCGGATCCTGCATGATGGAGTACAGTGTAACGTGCTCCAGAGCACCCTGGGAGAATTTCTGAACTGCCTCATCAACGTCCTCATAAGAACCAAGATTCTCATCGATCGGACGCTCTTTTGTGATGATCTGGCAAGGACCAGCTGGGTCAAGCTGATGTGTAGCTTTTGCATCCAGCCATGAAACCGCACCGCAAAGACCAAGTCTCTCAGGTGTTACTACACATACGTGGCTTGGTGCGAATGCCTGGCAAAGGATACAGCTGTAATATACGTCAACAGACTCATCTGTCAGAGTATCAAGACGCTCATCACGTTTGTCAAAGATCGGAATTGCAACCTCATGACGGATTCTTGTACACTCAGCAGGATCTGTATAGATAACAACCTCACATTTATCAACAACCGCATCGAACTCATTCTTAACAGATGCATAAAGAACCTCACCGATATGTTTGATTCTGAAGCCTGCATTAAATGCATCAATGCTGATACGGATACGCTGCATATCACGCTGTCCTGTATGGTATACACCCTCGATACAGTTGATGTAGTTGTGGAATTTACGCTCGATAACCGGCTCAAAGTCAGACTGCATATTCTTACCTGCAACTTTAACAACATATGCAATGCTGTTCTTGCTGCCGAATTCCATCTCATCTACTTCAGGTCCGATTACTGTGATCTTGTGATCCTCGATCTCAGAAGCATCACAGGTCTGTACAAGCTCTGCACAGTCTACACGGGAGCCATCGAACTCAACCTGCATATCTTTACGACGGATGATCTCACCCTCGAATGCAGATGCGAAAGCAACCGGAATATCAATATTTGTGATCTTGATCTTAATATCACGCGCCTCAAGAGAAGTAGCGTTAAATTTGCTTACGTCCTCCTGAACGATAAGGCTCTTCGGTACACGGAAGATATTCTCTGTCTCATTTGTAACAACCGGGAATCCAAGTGCGATAGCGCCTGCACCGCATGCTACGATCACATCATCCAGAGGTTTGAATGCGTTAACAAATGCCGGTACACGATCCATTGTGTATTTCATAAGTGTTCCTGCATCTCCAGGTGTTACGTTACCGAAGATCAGAGCTGCACGGATCGCAACGGAAACTACATGAACAACAGATGTAACATCTTTTCCAAGAGGAATAACACGAACGTTGGCACCTGTCTTCATTCCGGCTTCTGCAACCTGATCAATGATTCCGCCAACAAGTGTTACCAGGATACCCTGTGCCTGATAGCTCTTTACAAGAGCAACACCCTCTTCTGTAGTAGGAGCAGCACCAAGGATAACAGCAACACCTGGGATATCGCCTGTTACAAGCGGTACACCGAGCTCACGGATAACAGCATCACCAAGATGTCCATAGCATGGCTCTTCGTAAGGAGTTGCTCCGTCGATATATTTCAGAACCTCGATGAACTCTGCGCAGAGTGCTGTAGCAACACCGGACATGAATGCATCGTTCAGTCTTTTCTCTCTTGTCATAAGTGTTTTTACAACGCCAAGAGCTTCTTTTAATTCTTTTAATGTTGTAACTTTTGTTCCTGTTACAGCATAGTAGCAAGGAAGGCTGTAAGCGGTATTCGGGAAGCTGACAGCTTTGTCTTCGCCATACTGAGCGATCGCGCCGTCAATAGCACCCTCTGTTAAACCATATACAGCATCGTTTCCGCCGAATACTCTATCAAATAAAGTCACTGTAATACCTCCTATTTTTACAGAATTGAATTCTGATCAATTTTGTCTTTGATTTTTCTGATTTCAGCTGTTACAGTTTCACTGAAATCGTAGGGAGATTTTCCCTGACGATCAGCATCTATAACTTCTGTATTGTAGTGGATCATTCCAAGCAGATCCTCTGCCGGGATCTTACTCCGGATAAATTCCTCATCCTCCGGATTTCTTACCTTATTGGCCACGACCTTAACCTGAGAAACTCCCAGATCCTTTGCAAGACGTTTAACATTCTTATATGTCTGTACACTTCTTGCCCCTGGTTCGATCACTACAATAAATTCATCCATGCTCTCCGTGGTGCCCCGGCCCAGATGTTCCAGGCCGGCCTCCATATCCATGATCACCACATCATCTCTGTGGATCACAAGGTTATTGATCACTCTTTTAAGCATCACATGTTCAGGACAGACGCATCCGCCTCCACCTGTTTCCACAGTTCCAAGGACAAGCAGCTTTACGCCATTACAGGTTTTTCCATAAGTATCCGGAATATCGTCTACCTTTGGGTTCAGTTTATAAAACTGATTCTGGCTGTTGGCTCCGGTGCGTTCTTCTATGAGCTTACGCATTTTTGAGATTGGAACAATAGAATCCAAGGTTTCCTCGTCAAATCCAAGGGCAAGACCCAGGTTCGCATCCGGATCCACATCCGCCGCAAGGACTTTTTTTCCCTCATCTGCGTATAGTCTTGCAAGTGTTGCTGCGAAAGTTGTCTTTCCTACTCCGCCTTTACCGGTTACTGCTATTTTCATTTTACGTCTTCCACCTTTTATAACATTTTAAAGATCGCAACGGATTAGATTCCTAATGCTGTTCTCTTCTCTTCAATTCTCTCGATCATAAGATCAACTAATTTCTCGATGTCTGTCTCTACTGTGTAAGCAGCACCTGTCCATTTTCTTGTTCCCTCTGTAAGAAGTTCGCACATTTCTGAAGAACCGGAAACATATGGATCAACGCCAAGGAATGTATCAATACCAGTACCAACTACGTAGTTACCGATGGATACAGCTTTTTCAGACATCCACTCAGGAGCACATCCTACTACAGGAAGCTGATTGATCTGAAGTCCTGCATCTTTTGCAAGTTCAGCAGCCAGGATCATCATACGGGAGATATCTACGCAGGATCCCATATGAAGTACTGGTGGGATATCAGCCAGCTCACAGACACGTTTCAGACCTGCACCGCAGAGATCTCTTGCGGATTTGTCCATCAGACCAGCTTTAGCAGCTGCCTGTGCGGAACATCCGGAAGCGATGATAATGATATCATTTGCGATACACTTCTTCATCAGTTCGATATGTGCATAGTCAGGACGGATCTTAGGATTGTTACATCCAACCATAGCAACAGCACCACGGATAACACCGGAAGTGATGCACTCAAGTAATGGTTTGGTTGTTCCTGTTACGTCAACCTGAGAGTTTGTAACACCATCAAGAACTTTGACGATTGCTTCTACTGAGTAACCAACAGTAGCTTTCTGTTTCAGCTGCGGGATATGTACAAGCTCAGGTTTTCTGTTCTTGAAGTTATCGATAGCCATCTTAACGATTGCTTTTGCATTTTCTCCTGCTGTCTCAGCGTTAAATCTGATAAATTCAGAATCCGGCATCTGAGCGATCGGAGAAGTTGTAACAAATTTAGTATGGAAACATTTGCTCAGAGGTCCTAATGCAGGGAAGATACACTGAACATCAACTACGATCGCCTCGCAGGCACCTGTCAGTACTACGTTCTCCTGCTGCAGGAAGTTACCAGCCATCGGAACACCACGACGCATAGCTACCTCGTTAGAAGTACAGCACACACCGGAAACGGTGATTCCTTTTGCTCCTACAGATTTTGCATAATCAATCATTTCTTTGCTGTCTGCATACTCACAGATCATCTCAGAAAGACTCGGATCATGTCCGTGTACAACAATGTTTACGTTCTCTTCAACCATTACTCCAAGGTTAGCCTCTGTATCAAGTGGCTTCGGAGTTCCGAATAATACATCAGAGAACTCTGTTCCCATCATGGAACCGCCCCATCCATCAGCCATACCGCAGCGAATAGACTGTTTTACAAGTGCTTCCGGAAGAGATGAACATCCCATATGAGACATATGCAGGGAGCTTGCAACCTCACGGTCGATAGCACGTGGTGCGATTTCGTTCTCGATCAGTTTTTCTTTCTGTCCTGCAGGCATTCTGTCAAGGAATCTCTGATATCCGAACGGTTTACCATATTCCATAAGACCGATCTCAGCCATCTCATGAGCCAGATCATAGATATCCTTGCCTTCTGTTTCCACGCCCCACTCTTTAGCGATGCGAAGCAGTTTCTCAGGATCTTTTACCTGATAATTTCCGCCCTCTTTTGCACAGTACAGTGTATGGCAGATCTCACGACCATGATCGGAGTGAGTAGCTGCACCACCGGCTGTAAATTTAAGGAAGTTTCTTCCTACGATACCATGAGCATCACATCCGCAGATTCCTCTTGGAGCCTTCGGTGTAATACGACACGGTCCCATTGCACAGATACGGCAGCAGATACCCTGCTCACCGAATTTACAGTGCGGAGTCTGGTTCTTTGCACGGATCTGCCATGCATCTGCTCCTACCTTTGCACCTGTCTCGAGAAGACGGGCTGTAGCGGCTTCAAATTCCTCCACTGTAGTTAATTTGAATTCACTCATTATAGACCTCCTTTAATAGCACATCTATTTTTATTTTTCTTTTTATAATAAGCCCAGGGCAGGAACCCATCCCCACCCATGGGTTATTTTCTTTTTTAAAAAAAGGTTTATATTTCGTTATAAACCTAATTTATCAAAAATTTCAAAAGCTGCTTTTCTCATCGGATTATCCTCAGGAAGAGTAACGGTTGGTTTACCATCGCAGTCATATTCATAAACTGCCTCATCCTGTGGTACCACACCGATCAGATCGAGTCCCTGATTCCGGATTTCCTCAAGGATTCCTGAATTCAGTTCTGCTTTTGGCGCGCGATTGATAATAAGACCTACTCTGGAAGGCTTCATATCGCATTCCTTAATAAGCTCTGCGATCCTGCCAACTGCCTGAACGCCTCTTCTGGAGCAGTCACTTACAAGAATTGCTGTCTCCATGCTCGGAAGGATTCCTCTGCTGATATGTTCCATTCCAGCTTCGTTATCCACAACAATATACGGATAATTTTTCTGGTATTTGGCAAGCTGTGCCTGAAGCAGACCATTTACAAAGCAATAGCAGCCTTTTCCCTGGGTTCTTCCCATTACAAGAAGATCATAATCATCTTCCTCTGCAAGAGCATCCTCAAAACGTACCTCCGCATAATCTGCCTTGGACATTCCTTTGGGGATCGGGCTTTTCTCTGTCATCTCAGCATGTGCGATCTCCTCGCGGACATCGCCAAGAGTCGTATCTACTTCTACGCCAAGAACCTCATTCAGATTTGAATTGGCATCTGCATCTACAGCCAGTACAGGTCCTTTTTTCTTTTCGCAGAGATACTGGATCAGCATTCCGCATAATGTAGTTTTTCCAACGCCGCCTTTTCCGGCGACTGCAATAACATGTGCCATAAAACGGGCACCTCCTGATTTTATATCTGTTATGCCGGCGCATAAGGGAGGTGCCTGATACTGTTCTGGCACCTCCGCATCGTGCCGGAATTCTTATTTATTTCGTTGATGATTAGATAAGTGTACGAAGTCCGGATCTGTCAATGATCTCGGATACATCTTTCCATTTGTTTAATGCATAAAGATGGATACCGTCAACACCAAGAGCGCGATACTCATCGATCTGTCTGATGGTGTATTCGATTCCTTCTTCTTTGAATCGTTTAACCTTGTCCTCATAGAACATGTCAAATGGTTTACCATCAGCATCTTTAGCGTTAAACGGATTCGGGAACAGCCAGTTTCTGGAGATCAGCCTGCAAAGCTCACTGTCCATTACACAGCCATTACGTGAAAGAGCCATATTAATGGTAGCTGCCTGATCCAGGATTGGCATTACACCAACATCTACAGGCATTGTCACTCCAGCCTCGCGGATAGCGTCCAACCAGTATTTAAACTGTTCCATATCCCAGCAGAGCTGGGTCATGATATAATCAGCACCATTGTCCTGTTTCTGTCTCAAAACAGCAATATCAGCATCCAAGCTTCTGCATGCGATATGGCCTTCCGGTGAACCGGCTACTGCGATCTCGAACTTATCGCCAAATTCATCACGGACAAATTTAACAAGGTCTGTCGCATAATTGAAGTCTCCGCAGGTTGTTGTCTCACCAAGTGGAATATCTCCGCGAAGTGCCAGCATATGGTCAACGCCATCTGCCAGATACTGTTCCAACTGCTGTCTGATTCCTTCTTTTGTGTTCTTGATCACTGTGAAATGTGTTACAGGAACAGTTCCTGCATTCCTGATCATCTGGCATACTTCCCTGTTGGCACCGACATTTCCGCCGCCGGCACCGTATGTACAGGAAATATACTCCGGTCTATACTTCATGAGATGTTCAATGGTTCCCGGCAGGTTTGCCATACCTTTTTCTGTCTTTGGCGGAAAAAGTTCAAAGGAAAGCAGCATTTTTTCTCTCATTGCTTCAGATAATTTCATTGATCGTCCTCCACGTATTTGTATCAGTCACACTGCAGTTTCACGATGCTGTTTGCAAGATCCACCATAAGGATACTGCCTTCTACCACGCGCTCATCTCCCATGATATCTCGAAGGATCAATTTATTTCCGTCCACATCGATCCGGCTTACATTCTTAAAGATCACAGAATTATCTTCTTCCTTATATACTGTTGCAAGACACATAATCATTCCTCCAAATAAGTGGCATCATTTAACCACTATGCTGTCAAAACTATTCTGTCGGTTTTTATTTCAACTCTTCCTTAACAAGTGTAAGGGCAAGTCCAAGTCTCATATTGCCTTTCTGAAAATCTGCAACTGCCTCTTTGATCGTCTTCGCAGCTGCATCCATGTTAAGCTTCTTAAGATTGTCAGCCATCTGATCAAGTTCTGCGGCATGATGCTCGTTATGCTGCAGCATGTAGGTAAGAAGTGCTACAGTCTCATTCTTGCAGTCACCGTTCTCGCAGGAACCGCAGTGTCCATCACCGTGTGTATGACAATGGTTATCTCCTTCCGCATGGCTGTGTGTATGGCTGTGAGTCACACCGTCCTCATGGGTGTGCTCATGTGTATGTTCATGGCTGTCTGCATGTCCATGCTGAACAAGATTGCCATTCTCATCTTTGATTAAATGCATAAATACCCCTTTCCTGTATCCGCTGGGCGGACACTCTCATGACAAGAATTTATCAATTAAATTTATTATACATCTTTTCACTGTTATTATCAAGAAAATAATTATAAAATATAGCCAAAATTATATGCTGTTTTTCCTATTTTTCCAAAAACTTTGACAGTAAATTAACTCGATTGTTTCATTTTTAACGAAGTTAGTCTCTCCAAACCACAACTCATTACCCAGTCTGCGCGTCTGTCCAACTCTAAGCTTTATCACTTTTGTAATATAATTGATGTGATTCTTTCATATTTTTGTGCTATAATAGCAAAAGCATGGAAAGCAGAACATACAAGGAGGAATTATTTTGAAAGAAACTGTTTTTCTGAACAACGACAGAGAAATGCCTCTTCTGGGGCTTGGCGTATACAAGTTGCCCGATGACGTACAGGCCGAAGCAGCAGTCACTTCTGCTATTTCCGCCGGCTACCGCATGATCGATACCGCTTCTGTTTATAAAAATGAAGAAAGCGTTGGACGTGCCATTGCCAAATGCGGAGTTCCCAGAAAGGATCTTTTCATCACCAGCAAAATCTGGAACAATGCGCAGCGTCTCGGCGATGTCCAGGGAGCTTTTTCCCGTAGTCTCGACCGTCTGAAAGTCAGTTATGTAGATCTCTATCTGATACACTGGCCGGTTCCCGGCTGCTATTTGAGCACCTGGAAAGAGCTGGAATCCATTCTGGAATCTGGACGTGCTTTAAGTATCGGCGTCAGTAATTTTGATATCCGGCATCTGGAAGAGCTTCGTAAAATATCCGGGGTTATTCCTGCTGTAAACCAGATCGAGTGCCATCCTTTGTGTTACCCTGCTGAACTGATCGAATACTGCAAGGCTTTCGGTATTCAGGTACAGGCTTATGCTCCTCTGGCAAGAGGTGCATATTTTGATAATGATGTAATGTGTGTTCTGGGGACCAAATATGCCAAGACTCCTGCACAGATCGGGCTTCGCTGGGCAATACAGAAGGGAATTTCTGTCATTCCGAAATCCATCAACCCGGAACGAATCCGCAGTAATGGAAACATCTTTGACTTCAACATCGAGGATGAAGATATGGCGATCATTGATACACTGAACGAAGATCTGCATACTTCTCATGTTCCAGAAGATCTCCGTGATATTCAGTTTTAATTTCCATAATAATGCAAAAAAGATATCTGTCAGAGCATAAGTGATCTTCTGGCAGATATCTTTTTATTTTTTCTTTTCAGTTGATACGGCGATCCTGTTATTCCCTGCTTAGCATTTCACATATCTGAAACCCGGAAATATTTAACTGATCCGCTCACGCATTCTCCCACGGGAGCATGGGCGTTTCCACTTTTTTATCACGCAGCATCAGGTCCATTACTGCTTCCGATGCTGATTTTCCTTCAAACAGTACGCGGTTCACTTCCGTTATGATAGGCATCTCCACCTCATATTTCTCCGCAAGTTCTCTTGCAGCTCTTGCAGAATAAACACCTTCCACAACCATCTGCACTTCTTTCATAGCTTCTTCCATCGTATATCCCTGGCCGATCAGATATCCAGCCTTTCGATTACGGCTATGCTTACTTGCACAGGTCACGATCAGGTCGCCGATCCCGGACAGGCCGTAAAAGGTTTCCATCTGCGCCCCCATTTTTTTACCAAGTCTTCCTATTTCCGTGATTCCCCTGGTGATCAGTGCCGCCTTGGTATTATCTCCATATCCCAGGCCGTCGGCAGTACCTGCTGCCAGTGCGATCACATTTTTCAGTGCTCCGCCAAGTTCCACCCCAAGGATATCCGGTGTTGTATACACGCGGAACACAGGGCTCATAAAAATACTCTGAAGGTATTCCGCATTTTCCTGTGTATGTGCGCTGATCACACAGGTTGTAGGAAGTCCGCGTCCTACTTCTTCCGCATGACTTGGACCGGAAAGTACAGCTACATTACCCTGCGGGATTTCTTCTTCGATCACCTCGCTGAGTGTTTTCAGTGTCTTTTCCTCAATACCTTTAGCAACATTGACGATCTTCTGGTCCCTGCATACAAACGATGCCATCTTGTGTGCAGTACTCCGGATATACGGGGAAGCTACTGCCAGAACTGTTACATCCACATCCTTAAGCGCACGCTCCAGATCTGTCAGGACATCGATTTCATCCGGAAGCCGTACCCCCGGAAGCCTGTCAGGATTTTCTCTTTTTTCCCGGAGTTTCCGGGCATTCTCCGGTCTTGCTGACCAGAGAAGGACTTCATGGCCATTATTATGCAACAGGAGTGCCAGAGCTAATCCCCAGCTCCCCGAACCCAGTACGCTGATTTTTGCCATAAATCTTACCTCTTATTTTTTATTCTTACTGCTTAAAAACACCTTATTCTCTGTTCCATGAAACAGTCTTACAATGTTTGCCCTGTGTCTGTAGAACGCCATTGCTGTAAGAACCGCCATCACGATATAAAGCTCAACAGTATGCGCCTGATCCATCCCATATTTTCCCATATGTCCAAAAAACAGGACCAGGATAAAAGCCACCGCATATGCACTGAGAGAGCAAAGCGATACATAATGAGTTGTAAAGAACAGTGCAAAAAAGACAACTGCACATACAATAAATATCCGCCAGTCAAAAGCAATGATCATGCCTACAGAAGCAGCAATTCCCTTTCCACCGCGAAATTCCATAGAAATCGGAAAATTGTGGCCAAGGATACATCCCAATGCTGCATAAAGGGTAAGGAGCGGAAGGATACTATTCATGGAATTTCCATAAACCATTCTCACGATCACAATAGCCAGTACACACTTCAGGCAGTCTCCCAGCAGGGTGATCGCTCCCGCTTTCTTTCCAAAGGTCCGGAAGGCATTCGTAGTACCCGCATTCCCGCTGCCATGATCTCTGATATCTGTCTTGTGGATTTTTCCAATAATATAGCCTGTCTGAAAAAGCCCGCATACATAACCGATAACAAGACAAATAATACGTTCCATACTTTTATTCCTTTTCCCCGCGCTCGCGGATGATAAATTTCAGGGAAGTTCCAGAAAATCCAAAAGCATCCCTGATCTTGTTCTCCAGATATCTTACATAGGAAAAATGCATCAGTTCCTTGTCATTGACAAAGATAACAAATGTCGGCGGTTTTACCGCAACCTGTGTCATATAGAAGATCTTCAGTCTTCTTCCTCTGTCAGACGGCGGCTGCTGAAGAGCGACTGCCTCAGAAAGGATCTCATTAAGAACACCTGTCTGGATACGAAGTGTCTGATTTTCGATAACTGTATCGATATTTTCGAAAAGCTTTGGAAGTCTCTGACCTGTTTTTGCAGAGATAAAGATGATCTGTGCATATGGCATAAAGGAAAGGATCTGACGGATCTTTTCCGTATGCTTGTAGATGGTCTTGTCATTTTTCTCAATGGCATCCCATTTATTTACCGCTACGATGATACCCTTTCCTCTGTCATGAGCGATTCCCGCGATCTTAGCATCCTGCTCGGTAACGCCCTCGGAGGCATCGATCACAACTACAACCACATCTGCACGCTCTACAGCTGTCACAGTACGGATAACACTATAGCGCTCGATCTCTTCTTTTACCTTACCCTTGCGTCGAAGTCCTGCAGTATCGATAAAAATATAATCTTTTTTGTTCCAGGTAACCTTTGTGTCTATAGCATCACGTGTGGTTCCTGCAATATTGGATACGATCACACGCTCCTCTCCAAGAAGCTTGTTGATCAGAGAAGATTTTCCCACGTTCGGCTTTCCTACAATGGCGATCTTCGGAATATCATCCTGATCTTCCTCTTCACTCTTATCCGGGAACTCTTTGATCACCTCATCCAGCATATCTCCAAGGCCTTGTCTGTTAGCTGCGGAAATCGGGATCGGTTCTCCGATTCCAAGATTGTAAAACTCATATACGTCCATCATATATTTCTGGTGGCTGTCTACCTTGTTAACTACAAGACGTACCGGCTTGCCGCTGCGGCGGAGCATATCTGCCACCTTGGCATCGGAATCCACAAGACCCTGGCGAACATCTGTGATAAAAATGATCACGTCTGCCGTATCAATGGCGATCTGTGCCTGCTCTCTCATTCTGGAGAGAATGATATCGCTGCTGTCCGGCTCGATTCCGCCTGTATCGATCAGAGTAAATGTCCTGTCAAGCCATGTGACATCTGCATAAATCCTGTCACGGGTTACTCCTGGTGTATCCTTTACTATGGAAATATTGTCACCTGCCAGAGCGTTAAACAGAGTGGATTTGCCTACATTAGGCCTTCCCACTATCGCTACTACTGGTTTGCTCATAAATCTGTCTCCTTCTTGTTTGTTTATGTTCCGGAGGGTAGATCACGGCTTCCACCAGATCACGTCCTCCTGTGTCTACGATTACAATTTCTGTGTTCAGTGCTTCCGAAAGCTCTTCCAGCGTCATGTCATCCAGAAAAATCTCCTCGTCACCTTTCAGCATGCTGCATGGGATCAGAAGCTTCTCTCCAAGGTCAAGACCGGAAAGCTGCTCTTTCAAATCCTGCCCTGTGATCAAACCGGACACCGTGATCTTTTCACCGAAAAAACGATTCTCGATGGTTGTGACCGGAATCTGCACATTGGGATATTTCTTCTGGATCTCTTTAATATAGCGTGCGATAAAAGGCGCTGCCAGTTTTCCTGTGGCGATCCTGCCTGTCACCTTACGGTCGTCACCGGAAAGCCCCTCCAGCGTTTCTTTTACTTCCGTTTCCAGAAGTCTGAGCATTCCCACGCCATTCTCAAGCTGCAGATATCCATCATATTCATCCTCACAGGGAAGCTCCCTGTCTGCCAGAATATACCATTCGTCTGAAGCATGGATAAAATGGATCCCATATTTCTCCATCATGATCTTCTGCCAGCGTTCGATCTGCCCCAGGACTTTTTCAGCATCTTCCTTATTAAAAGGTTCCAGAGGATAGAGACCTTCTCTGTATTTGGTAAGTCCTACCGGTACAACAGAAACACTCTGAAGGACCGGCGCATAAGCGGAAAGCTTTTCGAGGCTGTATTCCAGCTCGTCTCCGTCATTGACACCCTTACACAGTACGATCTGTCCATTCATGGTGATTCCTGCATTGTACAGCATATCCACCTTATCCAGAGCCTTTCCTGCAAAACGGTTATGCAGCATTTTACACCGGAGTTCCGGATTCATTGCCTGGAACGAAATGTTGATCGGTTCCAGATGATAGCGGATCACACGCTCAATATCCTTCTCGCTCATATTGGTAAGCGTAACATAATTTCCCTGAAGAAAGGAAAGCCTGGAATCATCATCCTTAAAATACAGCGTCTCACGCATACCTGGAGGCATCTGGTCAATAAAACAGAACATACACTTATTTGAACAGGAGCGATAGTCATCCATCAGTCCTCCGTTCTCAAATTCTATTCCAAGGTCTTCCTCATATTCCTTCTCTACCTCCAGCTCCCACTCTTCACCATCAGGCTTCTCTACCAGAAGCACCACGAGCTCTTCATTCATGAGATACCGGTAATCGAAGACATCTTCCACAGGCTGTCCGTTTACAGACACAAGTCTGTCTCCCGGCTCCAGCCCCAGCTCCTCGGCAATACTGTCGGGCAGCACCCTGGAAATCATATGCTTTCTTAATTTCATCATTATCTCCCTTTTCTATCCCGTATATAATAACAACTTTGCTCTTAAAAATCAACACTTTGAGAAAACACCTTGACTGACACGTGGGTCTGATGTTATAAATAGACTGAGAATTTTTAATGACATACACTTAGGAGGAATATTATGCCAAACATAGAATTGCTGGAAAAGTCTATGCCTGTTGCCCCGATCCGAATCGCCGCACTTGCCGGATGCCGCGAACTGGCCGAGGAGGTTGACAAAAAGCTGGTTAAATTCCGTAAAGAACTTGTAGCCGCAAAAAAATCCACCATCATCCCACAGGGATATGCAGAAAAATCTTTCCTTGTAGATTGCGAATGCCCACGTTTCGGAACCGGTGAGGGTAAGGGTTACATCAAGGAATCTGTCCGCGGAACAGACCTTTATATCATGGTAGATGTGACCAATTACAGCCTTACTTACAGCGTATGCGGTCATGAGAACCACATGTCTCCGGATGACCATTACCAGGATCTGAAGAGAATCATCTCCGCAGCCACCGGTAAAGCACACCGCATCAACGTTATCATGCCATTCCTTTACGAGGGACGTCAGCACAGACGCACCAAGAGAGAATCTCTTGACTGTGCACTTGCACTTCGCGAGTTAAGTGCCATGGGTGTTTCCAACATCATTACTTTTGATGCTCATGACCCACGTGTACAGAACTCTATTCCGCTGAAGGGCTTTGATAACTTTTTCCCCACATACCAGTTCCTGAAAGCACTGGTCAAAAATGTCCCTGATTTCAAGCTTGACAATGATCATCTCATGATCATCAGCCCGGATGAAGGTGCCATGTCCCGTGCTGTATACTTCTCCAATATCCTTGGAGTCGATATGGGTATGTTCTACAAACGCCGTGATTACTCCACCGTTGTCAACGGAAAGAACCCGATCGTTGCTCACGAATTCCTCGGAGATTCCGTAGAGGGCAAAGACGTTGTCATCATCGACGATATGATCTCTTCTGGAGAAAGTATGCTGGATGTTGCCCGTCAGCTCAAAGAGCGTAAAGCCGGACGTGTATTCGTCTGCACAACCTACGGTCTGTTTACAGATGGCGTAGCCAAATTTGATGAATATTACGAAAAAGGCTGGCTGGACAGAGTCATCACAACCAACCTTAACTATCGTATTCCTGAGCTTCTTGATCGTCCATACTATATCGAAGCAAACATGAGCAAATATCTTGCAAGTATCATCGATATCATCAATCATGATGTATCTGTCGAGAAGGTTCGTTCCAGCAACGAAAAGATCATGGATCTCATGAAAAAAGTCAACGAACAGTAATAAATGCTCCCAGGTTTCCACGTTTCCCGTGAGAAGCCCTGTGTGAGTAAAGAAAGAGCGGATTACAGCAGGTGCAGATGCCCGGCATTGAGATCCGCTCTTCTTTTATGCCTGCATCCAGAAAGATCCTTCGGTTCGCCTCCCACAGATTCAGCTGGTATTTCCCATCTGGTTTTCTGTAAAAAAGCACATCCCAGTATTTTTCTTCAAACGCCTCTCTAAACTGATCGATCACATCTTCACTAACTTCATAGCAATCCTGACAGATAGAAGGACCAATGGCTGCATAAAGCTCTGAAGGATCTGTCTGAAATTCCTCAGTCATCTTCTCCACCGTCACTTTTCCGATCTTTCCTACAGTACCTCTCCAGCCGGAATGAGATAATCCCACAGCTCTATGTACCGGATCTATAAAGAAAAGTGGTACACAGTCCGCATAAAACGTTGCCAGCACCAGTCCCGGCACATTGGTGATCATTCCATCCACATCTGTATAAGGTCTTGGTTTTGTGATCCCATTTCCTCTGTCTTCTTCCGTGACCACACGTACATTGGTGGTGTGTGTCTGATCAGAGGTTACGATATCTTCCATGGAAAATCCCATAGCAGCAGAAAGTCTGCGGTAATTTTCCCGCACCGCAGACTCTTCATCCCCTCTTGTGAAGCTTAAGTTCATAGATTCATAAATCCCCTGGCTTACTCCTCCCAGGCGGGTACTGAAGCCATGTACGATCCCGGGAAATTTCTCAAAAGCAGGATATGTAAGCCAGGTAACCTTGTTCTTCTGATTTACATTCATTAGCTGTTTATCTTTATACCATTTTATTTTCATCTTATGTGACCAGTCCTTTCAACTGCAAAAATCAAAAGCATTTTTTATCCAGTGGATGTTCTCTCCATCAATTCCTACTACGTCAAAACGGCAGGGAGGCAGCTCCCGGTATCCATGTGCAATCAGATAAAACATTGCCACTTTGCTGATGATCCTCTGTTTTTCTCTCCCTACCGCTGAAAAAGGACTTCCACTCTTTCCGTTCTTTCTGTATTTCACTTCAATAAACACCAGATATCTTCCATCCTGCGCAACAAGATCGATCTCACCACTTCGGCAGCGAAAATTTCTTTCCTTGATCTGCAGCCCCTTTTCTTGCAGGAACGCTGCAGCAATTCCTTCATAATAGCTGCCCTTCTGTCTTCTATTTTCCTTCAGATAAACAAAACCTTTCTGTTTTTGATGTCGGTATCTTAAGTATTTTTATACAAAATGTGTGATAAACGTTTTTCTATGTATCGGACTTGGTCCATATTTCTTCAATGCTTCAATATGCGCTGCAGAACCATATCCTTTATTGGAGGCAAATCCGTATTCCGGAAGAACCTTATCATATTCTTCCATCATCCGGTCTCTGGTCACTTTGGCAACAATACTTGCTGCCGCAATGGATACACTTTTTGCATCACCTTTGATGATGGGTACCTGCGGAATCTGGATTTCCGGTATGGTAACCGCATCGTTCAAAAGCAGCTGCGGCTGCACAGAAAGCCTGCTCACTGCCTGACGCATTGCCTCATAGGTTGCCTGCAGGATATTGATCTCATCAATCCTCTCCGGACTTGCCATTCCAATTCCAACAGAAACTGCTCCCTCCAGGATCACATCGTACAATTCTTCTCTCTTCTTAGCTGTAAGCTTTTTAGAATCATTCAGCCATAAAATATCGCAGTCTTTCGGAAGGATCACCGCACAGGCGACTACCGGTCCGGCAAGAGGGCCTCTTCCCACCTCATCGATCCCGCAAAGATATCCAAGATGCTCATATTCATGTTCATATTTCTTCATGCTCTCTGTACGTACACGCTCATCCTCCAGAGCCTGAAGCTTTTTGTGATACTGCTGGATCAGTTTCTGTACACCGCTTCTCTCATCATTTTCATAATGACGAAAAAGGGCGTTATATTCGCCCTCCTTCGCTGACGCAAAACGCGCCTTGATATCTTTCATTGTTTCCATTACGCTTCCTCCGGTCCTTTTGGAAACTCCAGAGTCACTTTTCCCAGTTTTCCGGAACGAAATTCTTCCAGCAAAAGGCGGGATGCTTTCTCATAATCAAGCTCTTCTCCCTTTTTCAGACATCCTCTTGCTTTCGCAACTGCAGTAAGGATATCCAGCGGTTTCAGCTCTTCTTCTACATTGTATCTCTCTCTGATCGCTGCCGGATAAAACTCCTGCAGATATCCGATCAGACCCAGGGCAAGTTCTTCGATGTTCAGAATATCGTCCTTGATCGAACCGATATAGGCAAGACGCATTCCAACTTCCTGATCTTCAAATTTCGGCCAGAGAATTCCAGGGGTATCCAGAAGCTCCACACTTTTATTCAGACGTATCCACTGTTTTCCTTTTGTAACTCCTGGTTTATTACCGGTCTTGGCACAGGCTTTTCCTGCAAAGGTATTGATAAATGTTGATTTTCCAACATTAGGGATTCCTGCAACCATCGCACGTACCGGACGGTTTTTGATTCCTCGTCTCCGGTCTCTCTCTGTCTTTTCCTTACATGCCTCTGTGATTGCCGCAGAAACGGCCTTCATAGATCCCTTATTGCGAGAATCAATACTTACCGCATAGATTCCTTTTTCTTTGAAATATTCCATCCAGGCACGGTTCTGTCTCTCATCGGCAAGATCTGCTTTGTTGAGAAGGATCATACGCGCCTTGTTTTTTCCCAGCTCATCAATATCCGGATTTCGGCTGGAAAGAGGAACTCTTGCATCTACAAGCTCAATGATCAGATCGATCAGCTTGATATCTTCCTGCATCTGACGCTTCGCCTTCGTCATATGGCCTGGATACCACTGTACGTTCATAATTCACCTCATTTATCTATACTTTAATCTGTTTACTTTGATCTATTTTATAAAACCTATTTTATTTTTCGGAGAAACTGTAAACCAAACTTTCCCGACAATGTACTTCTTACTGATATTTCCGATATCGCTGAAGCGGCTGTCCTCACTGTTATTGCGATTATCACCAAGGACAAAATATTCCCCGCTTTCCAGAGTTATAGCACTATTTGCAAGTCCTCCATCTGTCATATCCTGATAAGCTCCGTTTTCTTCATAAACCTTGCCGTTGATATAGATCTTCCCGTCTTTAACCTGAACAGTCTCCCCGGGAAGGCCGATCACACGTCGGATATGCAGGGCTGCCGAGTCACTGGCGCTTGTTTTAAAAACGATCACATCTCCACGTTTTGGTGAACTGACCTTATATAAAGCCCTGTTTACAAAAAACTTTTCACTTACAGAATACGTGGGTTCCATGGCACTTTCCTGCAATGTCACAGTCTGAAATGCAGAGATTGCAACCAGCACAGCAAAAACCAGGGTCACAATAATTTCAAATACCCACTTCACGATTCCTCTTGTCCTGTCATCACGAAGCTTCTCCCTTGCTTCGGAAACAGCTCTGTTTTCCTTCAGATTTTCAATATTAATCTTCTTATTTAATCCCATATTCTATCCCCTGTATGTGTCTTTACACGCATACGCACTGATGTAAAAAGAGGGACAATAGCAAATGTTATTGTCCCTGCCTCTTTACTTATGAAATTATTTTACAAGCTCTTTAACCTTAGCTGCTTTACCTACACGATCTCTCAGGTAGTTCAGTTTCGCACGGCGTACTTTACCATGACGGATAACCTCAACCTTAACTACATGTGGGGAATGAAGCGGCCATGTTTTCTCAACACCAACACCGTTGGAGCTCTTTCTTACTGTGAAAGTCTCTCTTGTGCTTCCACCCTGTCTCTTAAGTACTGTACCCTCGAAGATCTGAACACGCTCACGTGTTCCCTCTTTGATCAGTGCGTGTACTCTTACTGTGTCTCCTACGCGGAACTGCGGTACTTCAGCTTTCAGCTGAGCGGACTCAATGTTCTTAATAATTTCGTTCATTTCTTTCTCTCCTTAATTATACTGGATGTTCTTAATACACATATGGTAACAGAGGACCATCTTTTTTCACAACATATGTGATTATACACTAGATAACTTCTCATTGCAAGGACTTTTTTTCCGGATTTTCGATGGCTTTTACCAGCAAAGGACCTCATGTCCTGTTTCTGTAACAAGGACCATGATCTCCCACTGTGCCGATGGCAGACCATCCTCTGTCCTCACTGTCCAGTCATCGATCTCATCTGTATAGATTTCATCAGATCCCATATTGACCATTGGTTCAATAGTAAAGATCATTCCGGGTACCATGAGTACACCTGTATCTTCCTTAGATGTGTAGCTTACCCATGGATCTTCATGAAACTCAAGACCTACACCATGTCCGCCAATTTCTCTCACAACTGTATAGCCGTTTTCCACTGCATGTTTGTGTACAGCACTTCCCATATTTCCGATCGGTGTCCATGGTTTTACCTGTTCAAGGCCAAGCTCTATGCATTCTTTTGTCACACGGACAAGCTTCTCCTTCTCCGGACTTACCTGTCCAATACAGAACATACGGGAGGAATCAGAAAAATATCCCTGATAAATGGTGGATACATCTACATTGACAATATCACCTTCTTTTAAGACAATTTCTTCATCCGGGATTCCGTGGCATACTACCTCGTTGATAGATGTACATACGCTTTTTGGAAAACCTTCATAATTAAGTGGTGCCGGAATTCCGCCATGACGTACTGTTTCTTCATGTACCCAGTCATCAATCTGCTGTGTCGTCACGCCTGGTCCGATATGCTCTGCAACATAATCAAGAACTGCAACATTGATCTTGCAGCTCTCTTTGATCTTCTCGATCTGTGCAGGTGTCTTGATCAGATCATGGTCAAGAACTGCATACCCCTTCTTTTTCATGAGTTCCATTTTTTCATCAAATGCTTCATGACATTTTTTATATTTTTTTCCGCTTCCACACCAGCAGGGATCATTTCGTTCAATTTTTTTAGACATCTTTTTCTTCTGCCACTCAAAATATGTGTAAATATACTCACATCGAGATAACGTAGACTCTCACGAGTTCTACTTACTGCTTCACCGTGTATGTTTTTGATTGATCGAAATCATATCTACTCACAAGTTCTTGTACACTCCGCAGTCGTAAATTCCCGAAAATAGCCTTCGGTACATACTTACGTTTGCGTTTTAGTTATGCAACTTCGTAAGTTATTGCATCTCTCAAATTAAGTGCAGCATTGAGATCTCTGTCTTCGACATAACCGCAACTGCATTTGAATATTCTATCTGAAAGCTTTAAATCTTTTTTGATAGCGCCACAGCAGTGACAGGTTTTAGATGATGGATACCATCTATCTACTATTCGAAGTTCGATCCCATTTTCATTGCATTTGATTTGCAGCTTTGTTCTAAATTCATAAAACTTTTGTGATGCAACTGCTTTTGAAAGATGTCGATTCTTCATCATACCATTTACATTTAAGTCCTCGATCGTTATATAAGATGGCTTGGTTTTCACTATCTCAGCGATTGTCTTGTTAATGTAATCAGTACGGATATTATCTATCTTATGATGAAGTTTCTGTACCTTGAGTTTTTGTTTTTGTATATTCGCCCTTTGAGTGACTTCTCCTTTCTTTAGATTTTCATACTTACGGGAGAGACATCTCTGTTCCCGAATAAGTTGTTTCTCAAGCTTTTTCAGTCTTGCTGACTTGTTGATGTTCTTATAAGTCTTACCATTAGAAACAATGGCAAAATCCTTTAATCCCAAGTCTATGCCAATTCCTGCATTGGAATTATCAGCAATCTTGTTATCAGAAATTTCTACAAGAACTGAAACATAGTATCTGTCAGCTTTCATTGAGACCGTGCCACTTTTAACCACATATCCGTCTTTAGCTGTTGGAATATATCCTTTTTCTTTGATACGGACCCAACCAAGTGACGGAATATTG